>CAZPWZ010000193.1:0-5181 GCA_964590675.1 uncultured Draconibacterium sp. | reverse complement strand
GTACTTGTTTTCCGAGCGTGTGCCGTCAATCGGGTAACGGAACTGGTCCTCGTTTCCTGTTTCCAGGTCCAAGGAACCTGACCACACACCGGTCTTTGCCTTTTTAAACGGGGTTTCGCCAAGTTGCCAGTTGTTGAAATCACCAACAAGGAGGATGGAGGATGCAGATTTATACTGATCTCCGGAGAGAGAAAATTTAACTTTACAAACAGGTTTTGTTTTTACGAACTTCTTTTCGATACTCATATTTGATAGGTTTAATTATAACTAAAATCGCCGCAAAATTAAGAAATCTTTTTTAATTCAGATTAAATCAATGTTAAATATGCTTTTTGCTGCTTATATGTCTAACATTATCAGCTAGATAATATGAGAATTCTGAAGGGATGTATATTGATTTCCGGATTTTTGCGCTTTGTATTATCGGGATTTTTTGATGCGACCTCCCCCAATAAGGTTAACCCCCTGTGAACGGGTAAAATCTCATCGCATGTGGCTGATTTGTCCGTGCGGTAAGCCATATTTGTTAAATAAAAACTAATTTTACGCAGGTAGTCATTTTGTTGAACGATTCTGTTATATTTTTGTAAATCAATTCGCCAAATATCATTAGTCCAATGAAGAGGAAAAAAAAGGGTGCAAAGAAAGATCAGGAAAATAAGATTTACGCTGCCAGCAAGGCAGGACGTGCATATAAGCAAGGGTTTTACCTTGAAACGTCCTGGATTCTTTCCAGGATGATCGAGAAAAAAAACAAGAGTCTCCTGATAAAAATCGAAACCAGGCAACCACTTCAAAGCTATTCATTGGAGCAGAGCATCAAGCGAATTAAATACCATCACCTGGCTGGCAGGGTTCCGCAACTGGTAAGGAATCTCGAACTTGGATTGATAGATGAAATGCGCAACTGGAAAAACAGGCGCAATACCATGCTCAAAGACATGCTTAGTGTGCACGTTTCCGAGAACAGGATGGAGCGCCTGGCTTATGAAGGTATTGCCCTCTACAAGCGATGGAACAGGTCAATCAAACATGTAAAGACGGAGATGAAAAATGTTCCGGATATGGCCAACCTTATCAAGCCCCGACTTGATGAAAAATGACATGTTGACAATCATTGCAGCAGTATTTCCCTTCACCTCCGTTTGCAGCAGGCTTCGATCGGACTGATATTTTCCTAACTTTGGATGCCGAGGCAATCAAACCGTATGCGAACTTGTTTCCTGATCCTGGCAATTATCTTATCCCCACCGACTCAGGTATCCGTTGCTCAATACAGGCCACTGGACCGTTGTGTGCAGGACAGTCTCTTCATGATCATGCCGCATGAAAACGCAATTCAGAAAGCCAGGATATTTCTTGAACTTGCACAGTTTTTTATAAATGATCCTCAAATATCAATCAATTACCTCGTGCCTGCCCTGAGAATTGCCAATAAGGAAAACGACATAGCCCTTAAAGGAAAGGTAAGGTTGCTGATGGGCGATTATTACAATAATACGCGCAGGTTCATTCTTGCCCAGGAGCAATACCTTGCCGCCTTGAAAATTTATCAAAGCATATCATACACCGATGGTGAACTGGATGCCCTGGGACAGATAGGTGCACTAAACAGCAACCTGTTAAACAGGAACGCTGCCCTGGATTATTTTAACAAAGCACTCGCGGTAGCAAAAAAGGCAAACAGCCTGCACATGCAAGGTAAATTTCTTAACCTGATCGCCTCCATTTATCAGCAAATGGGAGATTACAACAGGGCCATGCAGTTATATCTTGAAGCTGAATCAGCATACCGCCGCTCAGATAATAAGCAGAATGAACTGGATGTTCAGAATAACATCGGGAGCATCCTTATTGACCAAAACAAGCATGATGCAGCACTGCGGCACTATGAGCAGCTCTTGAAAACAGCAGATACCACAAATGCTTATCTGATGGGAATGTTATATACGCGGATCGGGCACATTTATTCATTAAAAAAGGATTACCTGAACTCACTCCGGTATAACCGGAAAGCATTGACCAAGCGGCGAAAAGTTCATCACGATGAAGGTGAAAACAGCTCCCTGATTAATGTGGCAGGTGATTATTTCATGCTTGGACAAGCCGATTCGGGAAAAATATATATGGACAAGGGTTTGCAAATCGCTATAAGGAATAACCGCAGGAACCTGGTTGAAAACGGATACCGGCATCTTTATAATTATTATCTGAACCAGGGGAATTATCATAAAGCACTGGACTATTATACCCTTTATGTTTCCGAAGGCGAGATCATAACCAGAGACAGGAACAGGAGCAACATTTCAATTCTTGAGGCCAACCAGCGCATCCAGCGCATCCAGGAAGATGAGAACCGGCTGATCAAACAAATTGAAATTCAAACTTTGAATATCGGGAACCAGGTGCACCAGTTCATTTTTGTCCAGGTGATGACGGCTGTGGCCACCATTGTCATGCTCATTTTCATATTCCTGTTTTTTTATAACCAGTTTGTCAGACGAAAGATGCAGATGCTGAATGACAAACTTTCAGCCGAGATCCTGGAAAGGGAGGCAGCTGAGCGGCAAACCGCCGAACGTGAAAGGCAGTACCGCTTCATGTCTGAGAATTCCGGTGATTTCATAACCCACATGGATAGCCAGAAAAGATGGATTTATGCATCTCCTGCCTCGGTCAGGGTATTTGGATATGAGCCGGCTGAAATTATACAAAAGAGACCCTACGATCTCATGCATCCTGGTTATCATGCTTATGCTGAAGACAATCTCCGCCATATGATCGAAACCCGATCTTCGCGACAGTTCAACTTTCAGGCAGTCAAAAAGGATGGCACCTTTTTCTGGGCTGAATCGGTGGGAAGCCCTTTATTCGATCAGGCAACAGGTGAATTTAAAGGCATGGTGGCAGTGACCCGCGATATCCAGGAACGTAAAACCAAAGAATTGGAAATTATGGAAGGAACCCGGCAAAAAGAAATTCTTTTAAAAGAAATTCATCACCGGGTTAAGAATAATTTCGCAATACTGGTGAGTCTGATCAATATGCAAATTGCCCAGAACAGGAATCCCGAACTGCTGAAGTCACTGACCAATTTACAACTTCGGATCCGCACAATGTCGCTGGTGCACGAAATGCTTTACCGGTCGAAGGATTTTGAAAATATTTCATTCCCTGATTATCTGCGCACACTGGCTTCAGTCATTGCCGGCACCTATAACCGGAGAGATATTTCACTGACTTTCGAAGCCGATGATATTGTAATGGACATTGATGCGGCAATACCGCTGGGTTTGATCGTGAATGAAATATTATCCAACGCCTATTTGCACGCATTCCCGGGTAACAGACCGGGAAATATCCATATTTTCTTCAGGAATGACCCGGAAAAGCGCACGAATACCCTGGTGCTTAAGGATGACGGAATAGGAATGCCTGCCATTGAAAATCCTGATCAGATCAAAACCATGGGGCTCCAGATTGTTCATATCCTTTGTAAACAGATCGACGGATCCCTGGTTTTAAGGAATGATCCCGGAACCTCCTTTACGATCACCTTTTAGATTTGTGGAAAACCATAACATGTCGAAAATCAAATTATTATGGTTTTTTCTGCGTATCGTTAACAATTATTTAATATTAAGATAATCATTTGTTAACATTACCGGAGAAGGGGTAGGATAACTTTGCCGCAAAATTAAACCACTCAAATATGAAAAAATTTACAAGAACGCTCATGACCTTTGGTTTGATAATGCCAATGTTGGTTTTATCATTTGTCGTCAATGCTCAAACACAAATTGACGAACTTAAAAATGAACAAGATACACTGAAAGAAAATGTAACCACGCTTCGCGACAAGATCAGTGGTGTTGAAGAACGCATTGCAACAGCCGAAGGTGATCTTGCAAAGTTGACCAAAATCAAATTATCGGGTTATATCCAGGCCCAGTATTTACAATACGAAGCTTCAAGTGCCTATCCATCCAATCTTTTCATGCTTCGCAGGGTCAGGATAAAATTCCAGTACGAACCGGTTAATGGCGTTGTATTTGTACTGCAGCCTGACTTTGTACCGGGTAACATCACCCTGAAGGATGCCTACGTGCAGTTAAACGACCGGTGGCTGAAGACCTTTTCATTGTGGGGTGGTAAATTTAACAGGCCGAACTACGAAGTTGAATATTCATCCAGCAACCGTGAGGTGCCAGAACGTTCGCGCGTGATCCGTGCCATTTACCCTGATGAACGCGCCACCGGTATGAAGTTGGAAGTAGCTCCTCCCAAGATTCCAATTAAGGTCCAGCTTGCCTTATTCAACGGCAATGATGGTATTACCGTAAACGATGCGCTCGGTATGCCATATACCGCCCAGATAAATGGAGATTTTGACAATCACAAAGACTTCATGGGCCGTGTGACCTATCAGTTCAAACTTGGCCAGATCGGTGCCCTGGGTATAGGTGCTCATGGTTATTATGGCGCAATCAAGGCCAATACACTCGATGTGCTCAACTCCGATTATTCCTACAACAAGACAAATGACAACATTGGTCAGCTTGTAAAGAAGAACTGGGTAGGCTTTGAGACTCAGCTCTATTTTGATTTCCTTGGCGGACTTGCACTTAAAGGAGAATATATCTTCGGCGTGAACGGAACCCCGGGATACACTGCAACTTCAAAGGTGGTTAGCCCTATGACCTCCACCATCAAGAACGATACCCTTTTCCTTACCACACTCACAACCAATACCACAACCATCCGTCCTGCCATTGAAAAGAATTTCAGCGGCTATTACATTTACCTGATCAAGAACATTGGCAAGCGCCACCAGGTAGCTGCCCGTTATGATTACTATGATCCCAACACCAAGGTGTCGTCCGACCAGATCGGACTTGCAAAATATGATGTAGGTACATCCTCCACAACCGATAAATTCACTTATACTGGAACTGATCCCGTGGTTGCTACCAATGCTCAAACCAAAACGGTTTTGGTCAATAATTTGAAGAGTGGTACCAGCGACCTGAAGTATCAGACCGTTACCCTTGCCTACACCTATTTCTTTGATGACAACATCAAGATCATGGTTGCCTACGAAATGCCGATGAACAAGAAAGTTGGCGTGAATGACAAAGGGGTTGGCAATCTCACCTCCTCCTACACTGTAAATGGTGAAAC
>CAZPWZ010000192.1:0-5183 GCA_964590675.1 uncultured Draconibacterium sp. | reverse complement strand
GCTTTTCATTTACCGATTCCGGGTTGCTCAATCCCTGGCGTGGAGTAATCCTCCTGAGAAGATCAGGATGACCGCAACCTATATGAGTCCCCTTTTCATGATGGTCAAGGTAAAGATCCCGGGTATGGAATTTTTTTTTTGAACCAGGTGGGAATTGCTGACATTTGTATTATATTCGTTTCTCTTTTTCTAGGAAAGCCAGGAGACTGCCCCAGCTCAGATTGCTTATCGTCAAAATAGACAGGCCTTTTTCTATTCAGATAAGTTCTTTCAGTTAATTCCGGAGTTTAAATCAATCAACGGCTTATGAAAAACCAATTCACTTACTTAGTTTTAACAGGCTTATGGGTTTTTGTCAGTCTTAGTGCCGGGGCGCAGGTAGGTGTCAACGCCGACGGCAGCCTGCCCGACAATTCCGCCATGCTGGATGTAAAATCCACCACGAAAGGATTCCTTCCTCCCAGGATGAACTCGGTCCAAAGGGATGCTCTAACCAATCCTGCTGAAGGGTTGACCATTTACAATACCGACTGCAGTGATCTTCAGGTTTTCAACGGGACTGCATGGATTCCGATGGGGAATGCGGGAATGTTCACCCCTCCCGGACCTGTCACCGGACCTGCCAATCCGTGTATTAACGCCACCGGCGTGACCTATTCCGTTCCTCTACTGCCTGGTGCAACAGGGTACCTCTGGACAGTCCCGGTAGGTTCGGCGATACTTTCGGGCCAGGGCACCATGAGCATCACCGTCAGCCTTGGAACGACAAGCGGCGGTGTATTTGTTTCGGCTTACGGGAATTGCTGGCGGTCGCCCGGCACACTTTATTCCATTAACCTATCCCCGGCGCCTGGCACTCCGGCACAGGGGGCACATGTGCCATCACAGACCCAGGTCGTATGGAACTGGTCAGCTGTCCAGGGTGCCGCAGGTTACAAGTTCAACACGGTAAATAATTACAGCACCGCGGAAGACATGGGTGTAGCCCTGACGAAGTCCGAAACCGGCCTGTCCTGTAACACTACCTATGTGCGTTACGTGTGGGCTTACGGTGCCTGCGAGGGTTTGCCGGCAACACTCAGCCAGACGACAACGGCTTGCCCTTTCATTTGCGGGACTTCCGTGATTGTGGTGAATCATGTGGCAGGCGATGTGGCGCCGGTCACTAAAACGGTAACTTATGGAACGGTCGGAAACATCCCGGGAGCACCGAATAAGTGCTGGATCACCCGCAACCTCGGCGCCGATCAACAGGCCACGGCAGTGAGTGATGCCACGGAAGCATCGGCCGGGTGGTACTGGCAGTTCAACAGGAAGCAGGGCTATAAACATGACGGGGTAACGCGAACTCCGGGTACAGCCTGGATTAATTACGTATACGAAAACAGCGACTGGACCAGTGAAAACAATCCCTGCACCATTGAGTTGGGCGCAGGATGGCGGTTACCAACCTGGACGGAGTGGGACAATGTAAAAGCGGCTGGAGGATGGACAAATTGGAACGGGCCATGGAACTCCAATTTAAAAATGCATGCTGCCGGATTTCTGTCAGCCTTAAATGGAGGATTGACGGGAAGGGGAGGTACGGGTGATTATTGGAGCATGACCCAGCAGCCCACCTCTTTTGACGGTGCAGTCAACGTGCTTTTTGGCTCAGGGAGCTGTCCGGTTCAATATGGCAGCAAGACCTATGGCGAAACATTGCGCTGTATAAAGGATTGATTGTGACCAGACGCAAACTCAATGACCGGAATGGGGGGCACCCCTTATTTCTCTTATACTATCAGATTCGTTAACCAGTGATTTGGTAATTCTAATGAATCTATAAATATATCAGACACAAATAGAATAAAAAAAAGCCTTGAATATATTCATATTCAAGGCTTTGTGATTAATAATCTGTTGACCCACCAGGTTTCGAACCTAGACCGAGAGAACCAAAATCTCTTGTGCTACCGTTACACCATGGGTCAGTTCAATTTACGATTTACGATTTACGATTTACGATTCACGTAAATGTTTTGCGAAATCGGGTGCAAAGGTAGAAAATATTTTTCTTTTTTGCGGGAGGCGTCTTGAAAAAAAATATTACTGATCACTGTTTGCGGGTAAATTTGTACTTTCGCTGATTCATACCAGATAAACAATATTCTATGAAGAATTTCCAGAAACTGAACAACATTTTCGGTTGGATCACCTTTGTCATTGCATCAACCGTATATTTGTTGACAATCGAACCTACTGCCAGCTGGTGGGATTGCGGGGAATACATTGCCACGGCCTTTAAACTCCAGGTTGGTCACCCGCCGGGAGCACCCCTTTTTCAGATGCTGGGCCGGTTTTTCTCCCTGTTTGCTTTCGGTGATGTTTCGCATGTGGCCATGATGGTCAACATGATGTCGGCCCTGTCCAGCGCATTTACGATTTTATTCCTGTTCTGGAGTATCGTTTTGTTCGCCAAAAAGCTTGTTGCCACGGATGGTGACATGACCCAGGGCCAGATGTTCACTGTTTTTGGTGCGGCATTCATCGGTTCCATGGTTTATACTTTCAGCGATACCTTCTGGTTTTCGGCCGTTGAAGGTGAAGTTTATGCCATGTCCTCCTTTTTTACTGCCATTTCCTTCTGGGCCATCCTGAAGTGGGAAGAGGTTGCCAATGAAAAACATTCCTACAGGTGGCTCGTGCTTATCGCTTTCCTGATGGGACTGGCCATCGGCGTTCACTTGCTGAACCTGCTTGTGATCCCTGCCACCTGCATGGTCTATTATTACAAAAAGTTCAAAACAACCCGGGTGGGGATGTTACTGACCTTCGTGCTTTCGATCATCATCCTCGCATTTGTCATGTTCATCATCATCCCCTGGACCGTTGAATTATCAGGAAAATTCGAACTGCTGTTTGTCAACGGGTTCGGATTGCCTTTCAATACAGGCACCACGATCTATTTCCTGTTGCTCATTTCGATTATCATCTGGGGACTTTATTATACGCGTAAAAAGGGGAAGACCGTGCTTAACACCATCCTGCTTTCCTTTACCTTCATCCTCATCGGATATTCCTCCTTCCTGATGCTCGTGATCAGGGCAAATGCCAATCCGCCGATCAATGAAAATGCACCGAAGGATGCCGTGAGTTTGCTGTCGTATCTCAACCGGGAGCAATACGGTGATTTCCCTATCGCCCACGGTCAGTACTGGAATGCGCCTATCGTGGATTATGCAGATGGGAAGCCTGTATACCAGAAGGATGAAAAATCGGGCAAGTACATTGTCATTGATGAAAGAAAGGGAACAAAACCAGTATGGGATTCCCGGTTTACGACCCTTTTCCCCCGCATGTGGAGCAACCAGCGGAAAGGTTCAGCTGAATTTTATAAGAAATGGGGCGGCGAAGGCGTTCCGATTGAAGTCACCGCCGGTGACGGGAAAACGGAGACACGCTATCGTCCTACCTTTGGTGAAAACCTGAAATACTTTTTTACCTACCAGATCGGCCATATGTACATCAGGTATTTCATGTGGAATTTCGCCGGAAGGCAGAATGACGTGCAGGGTTTTGGCGGAGTTGAGGAGGGGAACTGGATCAGCGGCATCCCATTCCTTGATAGGATGAGGCTGGGGCATGATCAGTTAAACCTGCCCGACAGCAAGCAAAACAGGGCCTCCAACAAATATTATTTTTTACCGCTGATACTTGGATTGATCGGTTTTTTCTTCCATCTGAACAAGGACTACAAAGGAACCATGATCATTTTGCTCTTGTTTATCATGACCGGGCTGGCCATCCTGGTCTACCTGAACCAGCAACCCTATGAACCACGTGAACGTGATTATGCCTATGCTGCATCTTTCTATGCTTTTGCCATCTGGATCGGACTGGGGATCATACCCCTGGTGAACTGGGTTAAGAAAAAGCTGAATGAGCGTTTGTCAGTCATCATTGTTTTTGCACTGACGCTTATTTTGGTCCCTGGCATCATGGCAATGGAAAACTGGGACGATCATGACCGTTCGGGGAAATATGCCTGTCGCGATTTTGCAGCCAATTACCTGAATTCGTGCGAACCGCAGGGGATCCTGTTTACCAATGGCGACAATGATACCTTCCCCTTATGGTACGACCAGGAGGTTGAAGGAATCGGTACCGATGTGCGCGTGGTTAACTTGATGCTTGCTTCAGGTCCATGGTATATCAACCAGCTTTATCAGAAGGCCTACGAGTCGGAACCTATTCCGATGACCCTGAGCCAGGAGCAATACAGGCAGGGCACAAACGATATCCTGCCTTTCTATGATATCGGCATCAAGGGTTATGTGGAACTCAAGGATATGATCGACTTTATCAAAAGCGATGATCCGCAAACCTTTCTGACATTGCAGAACGGAGAAAAGATGAAATTTTTCCCGTCGAAGCTGGTAAAAATCACTGTAGATTCTGCGGCTTGTGTAAAGTACGGTATCGTACCGAAGCACCTGCATGGAAAAATGGTCGATTCTATTTACTGGAAAATCAGGTCAAACCAATTGTACAAGAATGACCTGATGCTCCTCGACCTGCTTGCTTCAAATAAATGGGAAAGGCCAATTTATTTTGCAGCCCCGTCGAGTGTAAACCATTGCGTGGCGATTGATTCGTTCTGCCTGGTCCAGGGATGGGTATACAAATGCATGCCTGTGAAAGCCGATCCGAAGGCCTATATCCAGGGAATGGGTGGCGTTGATGCCATGACCTCATATGACATCATGAAGAATAAATGTGCCTGGGGCAACCTGAACGATCCGCATGTTTATGTCGATCCGGAGAGCCTTAACAATTCAGTCAGGCCCAAGACCAATATCATGCGTGTTGCCCAATCACTGCTTGAGGAGGGAAAACAAAAGGAGGCCATCGAACTGCTGGATATTTATATTGACAAGTTTCCTGATTCCAAGGTTCCCTTTGATATGTACATGCTGCCGTTCGCCGAGATTTATTACAAGGCAGGCGCCAGTGACAAGGCAAATAAGCTTATAGAACGTGTTGCGGTGATCTACAGTCAGAACCTTGATTATTACAATTCCTTCAAGCCCGGATATGCGCAGTATTTCGAACAGGATGTGCAAACGGCGCTGGGAATTATCAAACGGTTATCAATGGTCGCATCTGAAAATCAGCAGCCGGCGCTTGCCGCGAAGATGGAT
>CAZPWZ010000191.1:0-5211 GCA_964590675.1 uncultured Draconibacterium sp. | reverse complement strand
GCCGTTGCCACCACCGGTTCCGTTTTCAGTACCGTAGATGCATAAAAATAGGGCTCCTCCTTGCGCTGGATGGAGGTGGTATAAACATTCCAGCTGCTGTTGACCTCGGCCGCATAAACCAGTGAACGGCCATCGGGGCTGAAACTCACACTGCGCTCCTGGTAGGGGGTGTTGGTGATGCGCTTGGTGTAACCGCCGTCGATGCTGCTGACAAATATTTCACCGCGAAACACATAGGCATACTCCTTGCCGTTTGACGAAAGTCGCATCTCGGTAAACTTTTCATTCACTGGGACGATCTTTTCCAGTGATGAACGGCCATCGGCAAACACGTTGACGGAAACCTTTTTAGGCTCACCCCCCGGCTCAAGGGTGTATATCTCCCCGTCGTATGTAAAACACAGCGTATTCTTAGCCGAAAGGCTGAGGAACCTCACCGGGTGTTTGGTGAACTTGGTGACGGGTGTTACTTTCGCAGGATCGGAAATGGAGCTTTTATACACATTGAACGAACCGCTTTGCTCGCTCAGGTAATAGAAATCCTGGTTATTGGCATCAAAAACAGGGTTGCGGTCCTCGCCATTGAAGCGGGTAAGCTGGCTGTATTTCGCCGTTTTGAAATCGTAAAGCCAGATATCACGGGCAATGGCCGAGGTATGGTGTTTGCGCCATTCATTTTCATATCCCTTGATATCTTCATAAATGATCTTATCGCCGGTAGCCGAGGGACAAACCTGCAGCGCCGGAGTAGGCAACAGCAGGGAAACCCTGCCTCCCGAAACCGGAACAGTATAGAGTTCGCTCATAAGTGATATCGGGAACTGGGCATTGGTGACCACATCCTGCCGGTAGGCAGTAAAGATGACATCCTTGTTGTTGGCCGTAAAGTTCCATGGCATCTCCCGGTTTGAACTGAAGGTAAGCCTTTTGGCCTGTCCGCCGGCTGCAGCCATCACGAACACATCAAAATTACCGTTGCGGTCTGAGGCAAAGGCAATCCTTTTCCCATCATGGCTCCACACGGGGGCATATTCATACGATTCAGTCACCGTGACCGGAACTGCGGTTCCCCCGGTGGCTGGCACCGACCAGATGTCGCCCTTATAACAGAACAGGATGGTTTTTCCATCCGGTGATATCGCGGTATACCGCATCCACAAAGGATTTTCCTGGCAATAGGCCTGGAATGCTGACAGGATCAGCACAGTTATTACAATGAGTTTTCTCATAAGGAAAATATTATTTTTAGTTACAGACAGGGTTAGAATACAATTGTTACAAAAGTAGAAAAATCAATCGTCGGTAATTAAAGAATATTGATTTCCATCCCTCGTCCATAGATGGATTATTTTGTCCGTGTAATGGATACACTTCTGATTTATTCATTCGCCGGCTGAATTTCCGCGCTCATCCCTCACAATCGGTCATTCATGGAAAATTCGTTTCCCTGTTCAGGGGACCGGTTTACATTTGCACCGCAATGTTAATTAATTCACAATTCAAGTATTTTATCAAAAAAAAACAATTACCATGAAACGTTTAAGTTTAATTTTCGCACTGCTCATCACTGCCATTTTTGTGAATGCCCAGCAGGAATCAACAACTACCAATGAAGAGATCAACACCGTTTTTGGAAAAGGCGGCAAGGCTACAATCGGATGGTTCATCGGGATCGATCCCGGGTACACCCAGTTCGATGGCAGGGATGTGTGGCTTGGCGGACTCAGCACCGGCATGATCATCAACCACAACTTTACGATTGGTCTTACGGGACGTGGCTGGACCAACCGCGAAGGAATGTACTATCCCAATGTAACCGATACCGCCGGTGCATACCTGGAAGGCGGATACGGCGGACTGCTTCTCGAATATACCCTGTTTCCCAAATCGATCGTGCATGTCACCTTCCCGGTCCTGATCGGGGCAGGCGGTGCATCATACATTACTGAAGAGGGATACCCCGAATGGGATGAGGATGATTGGGATGATTGTCATCAAAACATTGACACCGACGCCTTCTTTGTCATCGAACCGGGCGTTCGCGCCGAAGTGAACGTGTTGAAGTTCATGCGCCTGAATGCAGGCATCAGTTACCGGTATGCCGGCGGACTGGAGCTCATCAACACATCAAAGGATTTGATGAATAATTTTACTGCAACGGTAGGACTGAAGTTTGGAAAATTCTGACCGGGCCTGAAAAAATTATAACTTTGAATCGTTATTGTTCTTTTATGAGAGCATATTCACCCGCCCTGCACAACGGACGGGTGAATAATTTTTTGAAGGTTAAACATGGTAAGAGACCGCGACCGCCATGAAAAATTTTTCGACCTGGGGTGATCAGGCAGGGCGTAGCAATCTTGAAAAGGTATTAACGGTATTCCTCCTGATATTCCTTTGGGTGCTTACCGGCTGTAACAACAATGCTCCATCCGTGATCACCGGGCCCATCCCCGGTACCAAGACACAACATGGCAGCCAGTTTGAGCTCTTTGTTTCAAAGTTAAAAGCAAGTCCCGAAAACCAGCGTGACACGATTTTCAAACAGTTTGTCATATCCAATCCCAACACCCCGGTGTATGAAAAGGACAGTATCGTCAGCCTGTATTGGTATGGTAAAGCAACGCATGTTTTCATCAACGGGGATCTCCAGTTTGCCTGGACGGTGTTGGATACCATGGATATGATTCCGTGTGGCGACAGCGCTTTTTTTCACAGGACCTATACCATTCCGGCTGATGCACGGCTCGACTACCAGTTCAGGATCGACACTACCTATACAACCGATCCGCGTAATCCGGAGATCACGCCGAGTGGCTATGGACCGCATTCAGAAATTGCGATGCCCGGATTTGTACCTGATCCGGTCAGACTGGCCAAGCCAGGCATACCCCGCGGAACCATCGGCAGCATCACCTTCACCTGCCGCGACACATCGATCAGGCCGAGAGAGGTAAAAATCTATGTTCCGGCAGGATATAAGGATCTTTCACAATTATCAGCCCTTTATGTGGTTGATGGGTTTGAAGCCATGGATTACATGTCGTATCCCGTTGTACTCGACAACCTGATCGCCGATGGAAAAATAGATCCGGTCATTGCGGTCTTCATCCCCCCTGTTGATCGTTACGGTGAATTCATGGGTCCGCACTGCCGGGCCTTCATGAATGCCATTTGCGATGAACTGGTGCCCATGATCGACCGGAAATTCAGAACAGATCCAATCCCTGCCAAACGAGGCATAACCGGGATCTCTGCGGGAGGTTTTTTTGCTTTGCAAACGATTTTAAGGCGCAATGATGTCTTTCACTGTGGTGCAGGGCAGTCCCCTACCCTGTCGGACGATTTTAATCAATCATTCCGGAAATTTCTGAATGCCAGGGATAAACGACCCCGTTTACGTTTCTATTTTGATGTGGGACGCTACGACCTTATTACGGGAGCAGCCGGCAACATGACCTTTCTGGAGGCTGCCGGATCACTTCACCGGGACATGCAGAAAGCCGGGATGGAACACGCTTTCAAGGTTTATCATGATGGGCATGAATGGGCGAACTGGCGCGAGCGGACAGATGATATCCTGATCTATTTCTGGGGTGATGAATTCTTTTAAGCAATTTTTCGCAATACACGCAGCAAGGACTCAACATCCTCCGGCGTATTTTCGATGCCGAAGCTCACTCTCACCACACCGGGAAGGTTTAATCTGGGAAAAAGGGTCACGATAAGATGCTGAAATTGCGCGAGCCTCGGTCCGACATGCAGGATATGCTTCACCAGGATGTGCGCGCAATGACAGCCAAAACGCACCCCGATACCTCCCTTTTCGGATAGTTCCCTGGCCACCCGGTCGGCCATTTTGCCCTTCAGGCTGAATACGATAACGCCCCCTTTTTGTTCGAACCGGGGTGAGTCAGGATCCCTGATCCCGTAGATTGTGAGTCCGGGTATCCCGGCAAGTCCGCGCAAAGTCTCCCTCGTCAATGCCTGCTCATCCTCTCTGATCACATCCATCCCAATCCGTTGCAAAAGGTTGAAGGCCTTCCCCATGGCAACGATGCCCCCGGTATTTTCCTCCCCTGATGAATGGATCAGCTCCATTTCATCCGGGCTGAAATTCAACAGCCCTTTCCTGACGATCAGCATGCCGGCGCCAAAAGGTGCATACATTTTATGAGCAGAGAAGGCGAGATAGTCGATGCCGCATGCGGCCATATCCACCTTGCGATGGGCGACCAGTTGCGCTGCATCCACCAGCAGGCGTGCGCCATACTGGTGAACGATCCGGCTGATCTCAGCCAGGTTATTGATGATGCCCAATACATTTGATGCGCCGCTCACCGCCACCAGCCTTACACGTTGAGCCCCATGCTGACTTTGTTTATTGTAGGCACGCAGGATGTTTTCGAGCGCATTCAGTTCAATAACGCCGTCATCATCCACCGGCAGCCTGATCAGCGAATGGTCACGAAGCATGCGCCATGGCAGGTCGTTCGATGTGTGCTCTAGCAGGGTGTTAAGCACAACAGGTTCAACCCCATCTGAGGGCTCCTTACTTAAACTTTCAGCGGCCAGGTTGATGGCTTCGGTGGTATTCGAGGTAAATATTAGGTCAAATGCTTCCAGGGGAGCGTCGAGCACTTCGGCGCAAATGGTCCTGACCTCCCGGATCACCTCCTGCCGGATTGCCACAGGCTGGCGCCAGGTGTGTTGAACAGCATTCCAGATTGGGGTGAAGGTAGGCGTACTCGCGCCGTTATCCAGATTGACAAACGGAGCTGTCCCATCCGCTGTGGGTACCCGGATTCCGCGACCGATGAGCGTTTCCCTGAGTTTCCCCAGCAACTCCTGCCTGGCATAGCTTTCCAATTCGTCTTTGTAAAGCAGATCGTGAACCGCTATTTTTTCAAAAGCCGTTTCCCGGAAAACACCCTCTCCGTATTGCTTGATCAACTGCAGCGCTTTGGTCAAGGCAATCACATTAATTATGGACGGCGTGCCGGCCTCAAACCTATCGGGGGCAGCGGCCCACACAACCCAGCCTGGTGCGCTGAGCCTGGCCGTTCCTCCCCCGGAATGAAACGGAGCTCCTTTTGGCAGTGCGCTCCGTTTGACAACTATCGCCCTCACACCCAGTGGGAGACCGAAATCCTGGCTTGATATGATTTGAAAACTTCCGGGCTCAAGCCGGGATTGAAGGATCGCTGCATT
>CAZPWZ010000190.1:0-5214 GCA_964590675.1 uncultured Draconibacterium sp. | reverse complement strand
AACAGCGAAGAGCTTCAGTGGGTCCCCATGCAACCGTCGAACACGGAGATGGGCCATAACCAGCTTGAAAACCAGGTATCCAGCACATCTTCATCCTGCTTGAGATCACACATTTTGAATTGTGCACCTTGCTCTTGGTGTTTTGCATTTGCCTCATTTAATGCTTCCTCCTTCGATTTTGCTACCACAAATTCCCCATTGGGAAGGTAGTAAGCAGGAATCCGTTGTCCCCACCACAACTGGCGTGAGATACACCAGTCGTTCACGTTCGACATCCAGTGACGGTACATATTCTTGTACTTGGCCGGGTGAAACTGGATCGTGTCGTCCTCAACCAGGTCGAGGGCAGGTTTGGCCAATTCCGTCATTTTCATAAACCACTGCACCGAAATACGCGGTTCAATCACTTCGTCGGTCCGCTCCGAATATCCCACCTTGTTGGTATACTCCTGTATCTTAACGATATGTCCTTTGACTTGAAGTTCTTCAGTGATCTTTTTCCGGACAATAAACCGGTCTTCACCGATAAAAAGCTGCGCCGCTGCACTCATGGTGCCATTCGGATTGAAGGTATCGATCACCTCGAGCTTATATTTGAGACCAAGATTGTAGTCATTAATATCATGGGCAGGCGTTACCTTCAGTGCACCGGTGCCGAATTCCCGGTCGACATATTCATCAAAAATCACCGGGACAGAGCGGTTGATCAATGGAACAACTATCCTCTTTCCACGAAGGTGCTGATACCGGTCATCTTCGGGATGAACACAAATGGCAGTATCGCCAAGAATGGTTTCGGGGCGGGTTGTAGCAATTGTAATCCACTCGTCCCGGGTTCCTTCAACTTTATAGCGAACGTAATATAATTTGGAACTGACCTCCTTGTAATTAACCTCCTCATCTGAAACGGCGGTCAGGGCCTTCGGATCCCAGTTCACCATTCTGATTCCCCGGTAAATAAGTCCTTTTTTGTAAAGGTCGATGAAAACATCAATAACGGAGTCGTATAAGGCCTCATCCATGGTAAAAGCGGTTCGCTGCCAGTCGCACGAAGCGCCCAGTTTTTTCAACTGATCAAGGATGATCCCGCCGTGTTTGGCCTTCCATTCCCAGGCATGTTCCAGGAATTGTTCCCTGGTGAGGTTTGCCTTGTCAATGCCCTGTTCCCTGAGTTTTGCAACAACTTTGGCCTCGGTGGCAATCGATGCATGGTCGGTACCGGGCACCCAGCAGGCATTTTTACCCTGCATGCGGGCACGGCGGACAAGGATATCCTGAATGGTATTGTTCAGCATATGCCCCATGTGAAGGACACCTGTAACATTCGGAGGGGGGATCACAATGCAGTAAGGTTCGCGTTCATCGGGAACGGAGTGGAAGAAACCCTGTTTCATCCAGTATTCATACCATTTATCTTCAACCCTGGAAGGATCGTACTTGGAAGGAATTTCCATCATCACAACTAGTCTTTAAGGAGCGGCAAAAGTAGTGAAAAAACTAAAACAACTTGCTTCGCTTTACAAGGTACGGAAGGAGTACCTGCTCGAAACCTGCATTGATATCTGCTTCAACCATATCGATATGATACTGGCCGCACCGCAGGCGCAAATCATTCTGAAACCTTGCAACAGCCTCCACGTATCTTTCCCTGAGTCTCGACGGGTGGATCCGCATCTGCTCCCCTGTTTCAAGGTCAATGAACTTATAAGGCCGGTCATCAAAATTGAAATCCACCTCCTTCGACCGATCTACCACATGAAAAAGGATCACCTCATGCTTGTTGTGCTTCAAATGCTGCAAGGCCGAAAAAAGTTCTTCGGGTTGCGAGGATCGCTCGAACATATCACTGAAAATGACGACGAGGGACCTTTTGTGAATCCTTTCTGCCAGTTCATGGATCGTTTTTGCAACCATGGTCCCCTTTAGCTGTCCGACCGGCCGGGGGATCATCAGTTTTTCCAGTTCGGCAAAAAGGTACCTGTGATGAACCGGGTTTGATTTGGTTTGGGTGTGCAGCTCAACCTCATCGGAAAAAATACTGATGCCCGCTGCATCACGCTGTTTTCGAAACAGGTAGATCAGCGCGGCAGCGACATACACCGAAAAGGTGATCTTATTGGGATGGTCGATGTCGGGCCTGGCCGTAACAGGGTAATACATCGACGAGGAATTGTCAATGAACACCTGGCACCGGAGGTTGGTCTCCTCCTCATAACGCTTGGTATACAACCTGTCGGTTCGGCCGAATAATTTCCAGTCTATCGACCTGATCGATTCACCTGCATTGTAAAGCCGGTGCTCTGCAAATTCAACACTGAATCCGTGAAACGGACTTTTATGCAAACCCGTGATAAATCCCTCGACAACCTGGCGTGCAAGAAATTCCAGGGAGGAAAATTGCTCCAGGCGGTTTTGATCAATGGTGTTTGACACGAACGAATTATGAAAGCCTATATGGCTGTTTCACAATTAAATGTACTTTTCAATCAGTGCCTTGTACGATGCTTTGGGCACTGCACCAACCTGTTTGTCAACTACTTGTCCGCCTTTTATGAAAAGTACGGTAGGGATATTCCTGACTTTGTACAGTGCCGTGGTAGCGGGGTTTTCATCAACATTCAACTCACCGGCAACAACGCGGCCTTCATATTCGGCAGCCAGTTCATGAATGATCGGAGAAACCATGCGACAAGGGCCGCACCATTCGGCAGAAAGGTCTACGATCGCAAGTTTTTCGCTTTTTATTACTTTTTCCTCGAAATTGGCATCTGTTAACTTTTCAAACATATCTGATTATTTTAAAATGTGTATCTGATTTCCAGCTGTAAAATTAAAAAAAATCCTTCTACTTTCAATAACATACTTGCTGACAGGTTCAGCAGCTTACCTGCTTGCAATCTTATCAGTTTCCTGATCCCAGTTCCCCAAATCCTCTGCTGCCCTAATCCGCTGTTCCCCTGTTCCTCTCTTCCCCTGTTCCTCTAATCCCCTATCACCCGGACCTGAATCTCCGGAAAATCAGCGAGTGCAGTCACCATATCCTTTACATTCACCTTGTATTTCCTCGAAGGAAGATCGATGGTGACATTCTCGGCCGGATCGTGAACCCTGACACGCAGCTGACAGCGGCCTTTGTGCAACTTGGCAAGCTGATGCAGCTTATAAATGTGATCGATGGTAAGCTCGTCGATCATCATGGTCAATGAAAGAACCTTGCTGAATTTCTCCATCACCTCCGGCAACAGCATCACCTGGTTCACCCTGATGGTCAGCTGATCGGGACTGTCGAACCTGGATTCGACGCGGGCTTTGACAAACACATACTGACCTTCATCAAGAAAATGTTTGAACCTGAGATATTCCTCTGAAAAAACCGTCAGAGAAATGAAGTTGAAATAATCCTCCACTACGAATGATCCATAAGGCTTTCCGGTTTTTCCGACTTTATGGTTCGCTTCAATGACAATGCCCGCGAAGGTAATTTCTTTGCCCTTTAACGGTTTCATGTCCTGCTTCAGGTCCTCGATCGTCACATTGCAAAACTGGTTCAGTTCAAGCTGGTAACTATCCAAAGGATGACCGCTCATGTAAAAACCGGTTACCTCCTTTTCAAATTTCAGTTGTTCCAGTTTTGACCATGGACGGCATTCGGGCAGGGAAAGCTCTTTTAACTGTATATCCTCCGCTTCACCAAACAGTGATTGCTGCATCGAATCCTTCCTTGAATGATAATCTGTTGCATGACGGATTATCTTCTCCAGGAAAATCATGTCATCGCTGTTCTCCTGGAAAAAATACTGCGCACGATGGGTATTCTCAAAACAATCAAATGCCCCTGCTTTGGCAAGGGATTCCATGCACCGCTTATTCACGGCATGTGAATTTATCCGCCGGGTAAGATCAAAGATATTGGCATAAGGCCCGTTCGCGATACGCTCATTTTCAATGCTTTTAACGGCAGCTTCACCAACGTTCTTGATGCCCGCCATGCCAAAGCGGATCTCCCCCTTTTTATTAGCCACGAAAGCCGTCGAACTTTCATTCACATCAGGGCCAAGCACAGGGATATGCATGCGTTTGCATTCATCGAGGAAGAGTGTTATCTCCTTCAGGTCATTCAGGTTACGGCTTAATACTGCGGCCATGAACTCCGAAGGGAAATGCGCTTTCAGGTATGCCATGCGGTAGGCCACATAGGCATAGCACGTTGAATGCGACTTATTGAATGCGTAATTGGCAAAAGCCTCCCAGTCTTTCCATATTTTATTGACAACCGACTCATCATGACCATTCCGCCTGCATCCCTCAAAAAACTTGGGTTTCAGCTCGACCATCATCGATTCGATCTTTTTACCCATGGCCTTGCGCAGTGAATCGGCCTCCCCCTTTGTAAACCCGGCAAGCTGCTGTGATAATAACATCACCTGTTCCTGGTACACTGTAATACCATAGGTATCCCTGAGGTACTTTTCCATCCCGGGGATATCATAGGCGATTTTTTCCTTGCCGTGCTTTCGGGCGATGAAACTCGGGATATAATCCATGGGGCCGGGCCGGTAAAGCGCGTTCATGGCGATGAGATCTTCAATTTTGTTGGGCTTCAGTTCCCGAAGATATTTCTTCATCCCATCCGACTCAAACTGGAAAATGCCGGTAGTTTTACCCTGGCTGAAAAGTTCGTAAGTGAGCGGATCATCGAATGACTGGCTGTCAATATCCACCTCGATGTCACGGCTTTCGCGGATGTTCCGCACGGCATCCTTGATGATGGCCAGGGTTTTTAATCCCAGGAAGTCCATCTTGAGCATGCCCACCTTTTCAATATAGTCACCATCAAACTGGGTCACAAGCAGTTCCGATTCCTTGGATGTGGTAACGGGTATGTATTCGGTGAGATTGTCACGGCTGATGATGATCCCGCAGGCATGTATTCCGGTTTGCCTCACCGAACCTTCGAGGCTCTCGGCAAAGCGAAGTGTTTCAGCGATCAGCTTATTGGACGAAGACCGGGCCGCCTTCAGTTCAGGTACCTCATCGTAGGCGTTTTTCAGGGTAATTCCGGGCCGGCCGGGAACAAGTTTGGTGAGCCGGCTGACCTCATCCAGGGGCAGCCGCTGAACCCTGCCAACATCGCGTATGGCGCCTTTAGCCGCCATGGTTCCAAAAGTGATGACCTGGGCGACCTTGTCGTGGCCATATTTTTTTTCAACCCAT
>CAZPWZ010000189.1:0-5222 GCA_964590675.1 uncultured Draconibacterium sp. | reverse complement strand
CTGTCCACTTTATACAACGGCGTGTCCCCTACCCTCAGCCTGGGCCATGAATTCATATCCCGGATTGGCATCAGCGGAAGGAAATGACGATCGGCAAGCCAACCGAAAAGTGATCCTTTGGGTGCGAGGCTCCTGATGCGATCGTATGGGTAAATCGTCTTTAAAACGCCCTTCGGCGGAAGACCGGGTTGATTCAGGCGTTCACATGCCGGGCAAAGATAGATGATCTTGTCACCGGCATATGCAGTCTTGCAGTCGACACACTCGAAGTGAAATTTTTCCGTCATGTTTTACTGTCTGACCATTTATTTATTGAAAGATGCATGTTCATACAAAATTATTCCCGGGTATCGCTGAAATCAACATTGTCCTCTATAATGTGCATCGATTTACATTTATGCGGTTTATTTCTGCAAATACCTTATAATTATTTCAGCAGTCCGGTTTGCTCATTGAATTCATTGATCAGTTCATCCCACCTGGCAGGCTGATTGAATATCCCGGGCCATATCTGCCGGTCATCCCACAATTGCCGCAGAGCTTCAACTTCCTTGCCCTGTTGTTCGATCCAGGTAAAATATTTCAGGTTATGGATCGCCTTCCTGTCGTGGTAGCCAAGTTCCCTGATGTGCGACGGACCCGTTCCGAGCATGCATTTCTCATGGTCCCGGGCAGCCTGCAGGAACGAATAGGCCCCACGCTCAGCTATAAGTTCTTCTATTCGTGACTGGTACATGTCGGCGCCATCGGTGGCAATGGTTATCAGCACATCCTCGCCGGTGAATTCAAAATATTTGGCAGTCTTGATGGCCGACAAGATGTTAGCGATCCCGGAGATACCGATCGCATCGAGCACGGAGACCACCTCCTGGCCAACACCGCAGCCTGTAAGGTACGCATGGCCCTCTTTTTCATTGAAAAGCCTCAGCAGCCGCATGCAGTCTTCATCATCGATGGCGGTCACGACATCTGTATTTTTAACATTATGAATCCAGGGAACATGTTTGTCACCGATTCCCTCTATCCGGTGGCCGCCAAAGCCATTCTGCAACAAGGTAGGACATTGCAGCGCCTCTGATGCCACCACTTTAATATGGGGGAACCGGGTGCGCAGGTAATCCCCTGCGGCAATCGTCCCGGCCGAACCGGTTGCAGAGATGTAAGCCGCAAGCTTGTCATCTTTCCCCGCCACCATGCTGAAAAGCTCGTCAACAGCATTACCCGTAACCTCATAATGCCAGCAGGAATTTCCGAATTCATCAAACTGGTTGAATATCATGCAATCGGGCCTGGTCCGCCTGATCTCCCAGCATTTGTCGTAAATTTCCTTCACGTTCGATTCACACCCCGGGGTGGCGATCACCTCGGCACCGATCTCCTTCAGCCATGAAAACCGCTCCCGGCTCATCTCCTCCGGCAGGATGGCCACCGCGGTAACATCCATCAGGAAGGAATCGAAAGCCCCGCCACGGCAGTAATTTCCCGTCGAAGGCCACACAGCTTTGTGATAGGTCGGATCAAATCCCCCGGTAATAATCCGCGGGGCAAGGCAACCATAGGCGGCCCCCACCTTGTGTGCACCGGTCGGAAACCATTTGCCGAGCATCACGATGATCCGGGCGTCGACCCCGGTCAATTCCTTCGGCAGTTCGATGAAATTCGGGACGCCAAACAATCCACCGGTCTCTTTGGGTTCATTCTTCCAGGTTATCCTGAACAGGTTCAGCGGGTGCAAATCCCATAAACCAATACCCTTCAGCTGGTCCTTTATTTTCCCGGGGATTAAATCAGGATTTTTCATCTGGGCGAATGTAGGCAGGATAATGCCCTTTTCGCGGTAATGGTGTATTGCTTTATTTAAAACAGCTGGATCAGTTATTTGGTTGATAATTGGGATCATATTTGACAAATTTAAAAATTAGGATCTTAATCTATTTGCATTTTGAACATTATTGCTGCTTTTGTTCCTGTACCAATTTTTTGTAGAAATCATATAACTCATCCTCAGGTTCCTGTTTACTGAAAAATGATATCTCCTCCTGGTTTTTCATCCATCTGTACACCCAGGAAATTCCCCATTTCTTATAGTAATTGTCTTTCTGCTTATATACATTGTCCTGTAATGCTTCGGCAAAGCTGATAATTCTATGATTTTTCCTTTTCAATTCGGCCAGTAAAACCGGCAGGTAATCTGCATTTAAACGGTTGTCGTGGCACAAATAAATCTGATTGATTGGCCTTCCATAGATCTTCAATGCCAGCGAATCGAAGAAATCAAAATACGCAAGGGTCTTTACAATATATTTGCCGGCTGTTTCCCTGGCTTTTACTGAATCTTTCTTCTCAAGGTAATATTCATAAATGTAATTGAACATCCAGTCGGCGCTTTCGACAGTAAAAGGCGCTATTTTGTAATTTTTCGAAGACAAATATCGCTCGATACCGGCATGCTGAGCACTGTCCTTGCCTAAGTCATTGTATGGCAATCGAAAATATTCCACCGATTTGCCATACTTCTTGGCTGCTTCCCTTATCACACTTTCGCCCCGTTCCACGTCAATTTTAAAAGAATCCAAACCGACCTCCGAATACCGGGAATGCTGGGAAGAATGGTATCCTATCGTGGTATAACTCCTGCTTATCCAGTTTTGTAAAAGTTCGAAATTCTTACCGATGCTGTCTCCCTTGTATAATAAACCTTCCGTGATAAATATTGTCACGGGAACATTCAACGAATCCAGTTCTTTTAAAAGTTTTGATGTAAAGTTGTCCTTCCTGGATTTGCCTGTGCCTGGAACATCATCAATGGTAATTGCAATGGATGACTGACCATAAGTTAAGTCAGACAGGGTAAGGATCAAAAGAAACAGCATTAAATGGAAAGGACAAAGTTGGTTCATGATAAAGAATTGAATTCAGGGGGTTGACTTGGTTGCTGGCAATGGTTGCGACAATAATAGATCTAGTGTCATCACACCTTTAATTGTTTTTATCTCCTCAGGAATTTTACCATCATCATTAATAATTATTGTATAACCTTTTTCAATTAAGTCGGTTACTGTTTTATAGTCAGGAATGCTTTGATATGCAGTTAAGTTTGTATAAAACATGGCTTCAATTGGCTTGTCGTAATTGAATATCACACCCTTACCAATTTTCGAATCGTTAATTTTTTTCAAGTCAATAACCCATTGTGGCGTTCGTTCGGTTCTTTGAAAAGGCTTTATTCTCTCAATCGCATATCTTACAGGCAAAGCAATTAATAAAATCAGAACCAAATTGATGAGCCATTTTAACTTGTTGTTGATTTTGAAACCAGCAAGCATGAAGTAAAATTCAGATGTCATTATGAATAAAGCAGGAGAGGTGAATAGTATATATGCCTGCATTTTCGTTTTTGCAAACGAGAAAAAAAGTAACGGAACTAAAAACCAAATTGAAACTGCCAACCGTTTTTTGTCGTTAAGATCTGAAACTGTTTTCCATAGGAACCATATTAGCGGCAGATAAATCAGTTCTCCATAATTAATTCTGACTTTATCAATAAAATAATAAAAAGGCCCGGTTCTTTCTTCAAGGACTTCAGTGATATGTTTAAAATTAAAACCTGCTTCCCAGGTTGCTTCCAATGGAAATGTTTTGAAAATATAAAGTTGCCATGGAAGAAATGTCAAAATACAGGTTGTCAGCAAGATGATGAATTGAACAATGATAGCTTTGGGTTTAAATTTTCCTGAGTCAATTACAATTAACAACCAGATAGGGACAACAATTAATGCAGGCAGCCATTTAGACAAGATTGCAGCACCAATGCTCACTCCGGTAAGAATATTGTATATCGTTTTCTGCTTCTGTGCGAAAAGAATGCTGAAAACAATTGCTAACTCAATGAAGAATAAAAAGAAAATGTCAATATGGTCGGTTGCTACTCTGCCAGCGGTCAATTCTATTATTAAGCCGTTAATAGAAAAAAAGAACGCGGTAAGATACCCAATTTTATTATTAAAAAAATATCTGCCAATGAAAAACGAAAACCAAATTCCAATTGTCGTTAAAATGATTGATGGGAGTCTTAACGCAAGTTCGTTTATTCCGAACAACCACATACTTGTTGCCATTGCCCACAGCGGCAAAGGTTGTTTATGTACCCAAATATGATTTGCTATCCAGCTCTTATAATCGTATGGAAGTATTGGATTGTCATAAAGTGTCGGTGTCAGTGGATGTTGAATAAGATTTTTCGCAACAAGTGCATGATACCTTTCGTCCCAGGAGTTTAAGGGAAAGTCGGTTGATGTATAAATTCGAAGGGTAAGTCCACAAATTATCAGAAGGGCAATAGCAATTTTGTAATTGTCTTTAGTCCAATATCTCCAGGAAAAACAATATCCAATCGAACAAAAAGTGATAGTTAGTATACCCAATAATAGATTGTTCATTTAGTCTGTATGAATTAACGCTATCGTTCAAATAAATTCAGCTGCATCACCCCGCTCATCACAACACTCATTTCCGCTGCGAATTCAAAATGAAACTCCTTCACACACGGGGTCAGAAACTTTACATCCAGCAGGGAAAAATCATCGGGGTTGATCATCGCTTTGACCTGGTTGGTTTCATAGATATATTTACCATTTTCAAGGCTCAGTGTCCTGATATTTTCCTTTTCCTTGTAGATGAGTACCTGCTTATCCGGCAAACGGCTCAGGAAAAATCCTGTTCCCTCCGCATTGAGTGACTTTACGGAAAGGCATATTCCTGGTTTATCTGCAAACGGGCGGCCGCTGCTGGGGCAGAATGTGGTGCAGTTGCCACACTCATTGCACAGGTCGCGGATGTTTAAGACCTGGAACTGCTGATCGATCCTGAATATCCTGTCCGGCTCGAATACGATTGCGCCCTCCCTTAACACCGCCTTCATAAGCTGATAACAAACGGGTTGAACCTGGTAACCGAAATTGGCCAGGTTAGGGCAAACTGAAACACATACATTGCAGATAATATCACACCGCAAACACCTGGATGCCTCTTTCAGCGCCACTTCTGAGGTTATGGCATCACTGTCGGGATTAAAATCCGGAGGCCTGTCCGGAGTGATGCCCTCCGCATGATAACCAAATTCCCTTTCAGCCTTGCGCCGCAACAGATCCTGCATATCCGTTACCTCCCGATGATCCGCCGGTTGAACTCGTACAGCGACAGACCGGCTGCCAGGGCCGTGT
>CAZPWZ010000188.1:0-5261 GCA_964590675.1 uncultured Draconibacterium sp. | reverse complement strand
TTTGTTCTTCACCAGTTTTCCGGTTGATGCAAACAAAACGGTCTACATCATCCATGCTCGATTTGTGGGCAATGATCATGGAATCATTACGCAGTAAAGGATGATTGTAAACCGGGTGGTTGCGCGGATCACGCCGGGTTATAGCGTGCATTGTCGCAGGATTGGTTGCGCGCAGCTGCAATTGCCAGGCCGAGTCAAGTTCCCTGAGTGATTGCTTGTAAAGCTTTGTCTTCCACATGCCGGTCACTTTATGGATACCGCTGTTGAAGGGAACAACCATGAAGGGATACCTGGCTACACGATCCAAAGCTGTGTTCCACAAATCGGTGCCATACCGGGCACGGGCCTGGCCAACAAGGTAATATCCCAAGGAATAGGCATCGGGGGTGAAGGTTTTGTAAGAGCCCATGGTTGCTTTATCATAGGAATAGATCCCTTTGTCAATGACCTGGGCCCTCAACGTGCTCTCGAAAAGTGCCGACCGCCCGCGACCTGTCCGGGTCATCGCTGTTTCAGTCACTGTTGCATCACCCTCAAGAAACCAGGCTGGTACATATAAACCCAGGATACCACCCGTAATTTGTTCACCAAACACATAGTACAGCGCCTTTGAAAAACCCTGGTTGATCTTGCTGATCTGGACAGCATGACGGTATTCATGTATGGCCAGTTGTTCGAGCCATTCCTCGGCATAGGTTTGTTGCGGCGGGCATGAATAGAGTTCAATCCGTTTTGGAGCCCAGACCGTGATTCCATTGGAAATGACCGATTCCGTGTGAAGAATGAACGGGATCCGGGGAACCTTGGCGGTGAGTGTCGTCGTCTCATGCCGGCAAATAAGTTCCATGAGATTGGGAAGATATTGCGCCTTTTTTTCAAACGGTTCGGGAAATATGAGCTTATACCGGTCAGTTTTTATCTGCCGCCAGCGCAAGGAAGCCGGGTCCTGACCCGAACTGTAATACTGTCCTGATCCCTGGAAGGCAATGAATATCGACAGGATCGCAAGAAATGGGATCTTCGGTTTTACCATCTCACGACAAGCTTTCTTACAAGCTGCTGATTATCAGTCCGGATGATCAGGGTGTAAATGCCTTGCGGAATGGGACGAAGATCGATCGTTTGTGAATAATGATCCGTTGACTTAAAACCTGCGTCTTTGTAAATTACAGCCCCAACCTGGTTGTAAATAGTGAATGTGATGTTCGTGACTGAATGATCGTCAAAGGAAACAGAAAATAAACCATCCCCCGGAATAGGGTAAACAGCTATCCTGTATTTCATTGGTTCTTCGAATCCGGTAACGGTCACATTGATTTCATTCGACTTGCCTGTTTGCATTCCATAGCGGGTAACCACATCCCAGTATAATCCATTCTGGGTCGCCAGGTAACTTTGTCCCGTTGCCCCAGGTATCAGGATCCCATTACGATACCATTGGTTTCCAATGGAATAGTTGCTGTAAAGATAATCGAATGACTGCGTAATCACCGGCGGGGCTGGCGGAGGCACCATGGTCACATGAAAAATGGGAGATGCGATCCCTACACCGCAAATATTCGTTCCTGATACCATCATATTGCCTGATGCTGCGCTGGCTGAGAAGTCAAGGGTTATTGAATCCGTATTGGCTCCTGATTTAATTGTGGCGCCTGCAGGAACGGACCAGACATATCCTGTCGCTCCGGATACCGGGGAAATATAGTATGGTATTGCAACGGCACCTCTGGCAACAGTGTCAATCCCTGTAATTGGCCCTGCCGTGGCCGGTGTGGCAGTTACCGCTACGGTAAGCGGCGGTGAAGGTGGCCCCCCGCTGCAGCTGTTGGTCCCCATCACGCTGTTAATCCCGGATACAGCCCCGGCAGCGTAATTAACCGTAATGTTTGTCGTTCCTGCTCCTGAAGCAATCGTTGCCCCGGCTGGGAGGTTCCAGAGATAGGAAACAGCATTGGGTATCGGATTCACCGAATAGGAGATGCCGCTTGCACCCGCGCATACCGCAGATAATCCGTTGATTGGCCCTGCTGCGGCCGGCGTGGGATTTACATTTACGCTGAAAGTTGAAGGCGTGATGCCGGTACATCCTGCGGGAGTTGTATAAATGACACTTACCCACTGTGCACCGGTGTTAATCCAGGTTACATGTACAAGGTTGGTCCCTGCACCTGAAGTTATAATTCCGCCAGGTGATGCTGTCCACTGATAATTCGTCATGCCGGTTTCAGTTGAATAAACATAATTTCCCGAACTTACGCAGGGATTGGCGGTTCCCGTGATGACCGGGACCGGCTGATTGGCAACAGTTACGTTTTGATTGCCGGGGTTTGAATTGGCCCATCCTGTCGGGCTGGTATAGGTAACCCCGATTGATTGAGCACCAGCGGTATTCCAGGTAACATTGACTGAATTTGTTCCGGATCCGGAGGTGATGGCACCGCCGGCAGAGATGGTCCATTGATAATTGGACATGCCGTTTTCAGTGGAATAACCGTACATCGATGTGCCGGCACAGGTATTTGCCGGTCCGCTGATGGTGGGCACCGGGGCTGGCTGAACTGCGACCCCATAAATGGTCGGAGCTGCAGCAGTGCAGCCACTGAGGTTGGTATAACTTACATGGATTGATCTGGCCCCGGCCGAATTCCATGAAACGATCACCGAATTTGATCCTCCGCCTGCCGTGATGGTACCTCCTGATGAGATTGTCCACAGATATGCCGGCATGCCGTTTTCTGTTGTGTATACATGACCACCGGTATTGCTGCACACCGAGTCCGGTCCGGAAACGGTTGGCACGGGCAACGGGCTTACGGTAACATTATAAACCGATGGAACCGCGTTGGGACAGCCAAACGAATTATTGTAACTGACCTGAACTGTCTGGGGGCCGCCGCTATTCCATTTTACCGTAACCGAATTGCTTGTGGCGGTTCCGCCTGCAGTGATCGTCCCCCCGGCTGATACAATCCATGCGTAGTTTGTCATGCCCGGCTCAGTGGTATACACATTTCCTGTGGTTCCTGCACAAATCAAATTTGGTCCGCTGATAGTGGGAATTGGCTGAGGATTCACGGTGACTGCAAATGCGGTTGGATTCAAGGCCGGACATCCGAATGAATTATTATAATTTACGGTGAACATTTGCGGGCCGGCGGTACTCCATTTAATGGTTGCCGTGTTGCTGGTGGCACTGCCTCCGGAAATGATTGTCCCGCCTGCCGGCACCACCCATGCATAGGCGGCCATGCCGGCTTCCGTGGTGTAAACATTGTTCAATGATCCGGCACATGCAATGGCTGGCCCGGTGAGTGTGGGGGAGGGTCTTGTATTTACGGTGATATTGTAAACAGTTGCTGCTGTGGCCGTACATCCGCCGGGAGTGGTGTAATTTACACTTATAGTTTTCGCACCGAGACTGGTCCAGGTGATGATCACATGATTGCTTGAAGATGTTCCGCCCCCTGTGACGGTGCCGCCAACCGGTATGTTCCAGATATAGTTTGTCATTCCTGCCTGGGTAGTATATTCATTTGAGGTAGAATTGATGCAGGAGGATGCCGGTCCGGTAATGGTTGGAACAGGAATCGGATTAACGGTTACCGGGAATGATGTTGCCGCCTGGGATGTGCAACCATTCGCATTGGTAAAATTCACGCCGACGGTTCGTGAGCCGGACGCATTCCAGCTGATGGTGACGCTGTTGCTGGTGGATGTTCCGCCTGCAGTGATGGTTCCGCCGGATGATACCGTCCAGATGTAGTTCGACATAGATGGCTGGGTGGTGTATACATGGCCTGTCGTATTGGCGCATACACCGTTTGGCCCTGTGATGACCGGTTGTGGATTTGGATTTACGGTAACCGGGAAGGATGCAGGCACTGCCGCTGTGCAACCGCTGGCATTGGTATAGTTGACCTGCACTGATCCGGCACCGGCGGTATTCCAGGTAACGACGATAGCATTGGTTCCGCCACCGGAGGCAATTGTGCCTCCTGATGAGACCGTCCACTGGTAATTGGTCATGGAGGCCTGGGTTGTATAAACACTTCCGGTGATGCCGGCACAAATTGTTGCAGGTCCTGTTATGGTCGGGGTGGGCCTGGGGTTAATGGCAACAGGAATTGTTGAGGGTGAACCGTTTCCGCATGAATTTGATCCTGCAACCGTGACATTCCCTGCAACTGCGGTGGCATTGGTGCTGACAGTAATCGCATTCGTATTATTACCTCCGGTGATGGAAAAGCCAGCAGGCAAGGTCCATGAATAGGTGGTTGCATTGGGGATGACCGGAACTGAAAAAATCAAACCTGAACTTGACTGGCATACACTGGATGGCCCGGTTATCGCGCCGGCAGCCCCCGGCAGAATGCAGCCGGTGAGGGTTATTTTACTGTTGGATGCCGGAATGGCGCTTAGATTATTTTTCGGGGCTGCACTGAATGATGAAGTATTTGCAGTCTGCTGGGTCAGTAATTGTGCACTGGTGGGAGGCGCCGACATTGTCCCTGCATTTATACCACATGTATAGCTGGGAGTTATTCCTGCTGCATTCATGCTTCCATAGATGAATTCGATGGACCCGTTTGATTCATAAAGCTTTACCTGGAAATTGAGATGGTCATCATTGGACCCGTCAAATGAAAAGCGAACCCATTCGAGGGTGAATACCTTGCTGCCTGCAGCGCCGGTGGTCAGGTATTTGACAGCGTTTTCCAGCGAGAAGCCCCAGGTGATCATAAGGTCATCGTAAAAGGGTGCGATGGCAAGCAGGGTGCCATCGGGGGCGGGGATGGAGAATGCAGCATTATCAAAACCATAGGGTTTATCCTGGTATCCGGCCGCAGTGTTTGTGGAAAAGTCGATGAAGCCGTTGGTTGAAACACTCAGTTCATTATATAGTGTGCCAAGGTAACTGAATGAAAACCCGATGGGGATGGGTTGACTGCGGTTATTGCCCGTATTTCCGCCTGCACGCCAAGCGGTCACTGCTGTGCCGGTGGCATCGATCGAAGAAAAAGTGATGCCTGTCTGCCTGCTTGCAGTAAATATGGCCACCCCTTGCGACATCATGGTTGATGGAAATATGTAAAGTAAGGATATTAAGATCAGGACCTTTTTCATGGGTTCATTATTTAATCACAATTATTTTTTTTACAGTTTTAATTATCCCATCGGTAATAATAACAGAATAAATGCCCGGGGGAATATGACTGATATCCACTCTTTTTTCATGGGAGCCTGTTCCTGGTATTTCCGGT
>CAZPWZ010000187.1:0-5345 GCA_964590675.1 uncultured Draconibacterium sp. | reverse complement strand
TTACCTGATCCAAAATGGCATACCCGCAGCTGAAATCCCGCTGATCCGCGATTACCTGATGTTCCAGTCCGAATCCTGAAATATTTACCTATGGAGAATTCCAAGAAATGGCAACGTGCCGAATTGCTGGTGTTTACACTTGTCACCGTTGTCAACATCCTGCCATTTATTGCCACAAGATTTTTCCCAACCCTGGATGGTGCGTCACACCTCAGTAATTCAAACATAATCAACCAGCTGATTTTTCATCAAAACAGCCTTTTTCAGCAATTCTTCACACTGAATCCCGAACCTGTTCCCAATTGGACTTCGCACCTGCTCATCTCCCTGCTTACCCTCATTATGCCTGCATTCCTGGCCGAAAAAATCCTTATCCTCATCCTCCTTGCAGGAATTCCGTTTGCATTCCGAAGCCTGATGCACACAATCGCACCAAAAAACTACCTGTTCAGTTTTCTGATTTTTCCATTTACCCACCCGATGTTTTTTTTCTTTGGTTTCTTCAATTTCTGCGTCGCGGTCCTGTTTCTCCTCATCGCACTGAATTACTGGCTGCGCCAGGCTAATCAGCACTGGAATGTAAAAAAAGTTCTCTTCCTGACCATCCTGGTTGCCGTAACCTATTTTTCGCACATTGTAATTTTCGGCATATTGCTTATTCTCATCGCATTGCATATTATTATTGACACCATAACCGCTATAACCTGCGAAAAGAATGATCAAAAAACCATTCTCCGCGGGGCCATTCGGAAAATCATGGTCATCACCATCGCAGCCATCGCCCCGTTGATCCTTTTTGCCTATTTCTTTTATTCCAGGCCCGGCACCCGCGACATAACCTATATTGCCCGGGAAGAACTGATTAACTTCCTCGTTACCGTAAGGCCTCTGATCTCACTGAACCCTGTCATAGAAGGGAAGCCCACGGTTATTATCTTCTATCTCCTGGTCAGCCTTATTGTTATTGGGTCACTGGCCTTCCTGATCCGTTTGTTCCGCCGGTTTATTTTACATGCCGGAAGCACCCAGGCTGCTGAATTGAAGATCCTTCCAGGTGTTAACTTTTGGTGGCTGCTGTCATCAGGTGCCGTTCTCACATTTTTATATTTTTCACTTCCAGATGCCTACGGAACAGCAAGTTACACCAATTTACGGATTGGTTTTGTGCTTTTCCTGGTGACGATCCTGTGGATTTCAACATTTCGTATTCCCTGGTGGATAGGCATTTTGGCAGCCATAGCAGGTTTTTATGTAAATACCGCCCTGCTTCGCTATTACACACCAAATATCAGGGACCTCGGAAAACTGGCTGTCGACTGCAATAAAGCCGCTGATTTTGTGGCCCCGAACAGCCTGGTTCTGCCAATTTACTGTCTCGATAATTGGTTCACCGGCCATTTCGTCGATTATCTTTCGGTGGATAAACCTATTGTCATGGTTTATAATTATGAGTGTGTCATGGGTTACTTCCCGGTGATATGGAATGAGAAGGCAAAGCCAAATTATTACCTCGGCGATCCCGCCGATCCGTCAAAATATATAAATTTCGAGCTTACCCAGGGCAGGCAATCGTTGCCGCTGGATTATGTCTTTGTCCTCGGGCAGTATGATCCTCAGAAGGATTGGTTTTTCACCACCCTCCATAATATTCTTACGACACATTTCACGCGTGTATATGCTGCCGATAATTGCAGCCTCTACCAAAAAAACCGAAGATAGGCCCGGTTTCTGCATCCGTTTCATTGAAAATGGTAACTTGCAGTCCAAATAACCATAACATTTTTTCTATGATATTCAGCGCTGAACAAATCGCCCGGATGCTCAACGGAACTGTAGATGGGAATCCGGAATCGACCATTACCAAACTGTCGAAAATTGAGGAAGGGGAGCCTGGCTCCCTCTCGTTTCTTTCAAACCCATTGTATACGCCGCATATTTACCGCACACGGGCATCCATTGTCATTGTGAACAACTCATTTATTCCGGAACAACCGGTGAGTGCGACCTTAATCCGGGTTGAAAGCGCTGATCTCGCTTTTGCAAAATTGCTTGAAATATACAACAAGATCAAAAACGACAAACAGGGAATTTCAAAACACAGTGTAATTGCTGAAACGGCAAAAACAGGCGCTCATGTTTATGTGGGAGAGTTTGCTGTTCTTGGCGAGCATGTCGTCCTTGGCGACAATGTTAAAATTCATCCACATACGTTTATAGGCGACAACTCCGTCATCGGGGACAACACGATCCTGTACTCAGGAGTAAAGATTTATTCGGATAACAAAATCGGGAAAAACTGCATCCTGCATGCCGGCACGGTGGTCGGCAGTGATGGCTTCAGGTTCAATCAACAGGATGGAAAAAATGTCAAAGTTCCACAGATCGGAAATGTGATTATTGAAGATGATGTTGAAATGGGGGCCAATTGCACCATCGACCGGGCGACTTTTGGTTCGACCATAATCCGAAGCGGGGTTAAGCTCGATAATCTTGTTCATGTTGCCCACAATGTGGAAATTGGCGAGAATACAGTCATTGCGGCTGGAACCGGCATTGCGGGATCTACCAAAGTCGGGAAGAACTGCATGATCTCCGGCCATGTTTCCATGACCGGTCACATTACCATTGCTGATGGCACGATCCTGGGCGGAGCAACCGGAGTTTCAAAAAGTCTTACGAAGCCTGGCCAGGCCTACCTGGGTATTCCAGCCATGGAGGTTTCCAAATTCAGAAGATCTATCGTGCTTTTCCGCAATCTCCCCGAACTGGCCGAAAGAATTGACAAACTGGAGAAGGAACAAAAAAAACCTAGTTGATTTTTTTTGCTGTAAAGCTGCCTGTTACACTGTCGGTGAATGTGCCCGAAGTGGTCGGAAACGATGTATTAAACCTGCCGGTCAAGGTCATTGACGAATCATTGAAAGTTCCTTTCAGGTAATCGGTTCCGTAGGAATAACCTCCATAAGGTCTGAATCTGAATTGCTTGTCGATTACGTAGGTAACGATTGTGGAAAGGTTCAAATCGTAAACGGCCTCCTTGTAAGCGATACCAGTATCATATTTAATCACCTTGTATTTATAGGTATTTACTGTCAGTATTCCATTCACATTAATTATCCCGATGGTGATGGGCTGGCTTTGCGACGTTTGCCCCTGCCATGTTCCGAGAAACTGGGGGTAGTCGGTATCTGGGATATCAATGGTATGGTCTTTAGCGCATGACAAAAAAAATAGTACTCCAAGGATCAACAGCGTGAGATTTAAATAAACTGGTTTTGTTTTCATCGGTAACCTGATTTGTTGCATGCAAAGGTACGACGAAATAGGCAACGACGGGGACCTGTTAATAAAGTTGAGTGAGTGGAATGAAAATTTGCCATGATCCTCAAATATAATTGTTCGCGTCGCGTTAAATATTGCTATATTTCGCTGGTTTGATTTTGCTAACGAAAGCAGCTTCAATCGCCAAGTTTACCTGCACCTGAGCACGGTTGCTTTCGCAATCCTGCCAGGATGCAGTTTAAAACAGGCTGAATTTCTAAGTAAACCGATATTGACCATTAAATGAAAAAATTACTTTTTTCTCTTGCCATATGCACATTACACCTCCTGATTGGTCTCAACCAGGCCATCGGGCAGCAGTATATTAACATTGGCATCTTTACCGATAATCAGTACTGCAATTGCGAGGTTGAGGGGGTACGCAACTACCCGGCTTCGCTTGATAAACTTGACAGTGTGATCCGCTTTTTCAATGCTTCGAAAGTTGATGCCATATTTCATCTTGGCGATATGATCGACCATGATTTTTCAAGCTACGACAGTGTCATTCCGCGTTACCGCAGATCTGTCATCCCGGTAAATTTTGTGCTTGGCAATCATGATTATGCGGTGAAAGATGCGCTGAAGGAAAAGGTCCTTCCAATGCTGGGATTATCAAGCGGAAACTATACCAGGATCATCGGGAATTGGGAATTCATTATCCTGAACGGGGATGATCTGAGTTATTTTGCCCCTCAAACCAAAACCCAAAAACAGGAACGGAATACACTGGTCGCGGATCTTGCAAGTGGCGTCCGGAAAAATATTATGCCCTGGAATGGCGGCATTTCACGTGAGCAGTTGAATTGGTTTAACACACAACTCCTGGAATCACAGAAATCCGGAAGAAATGTGATTGTTTTGTGCCATTTCCCGGTATATCCATCCAGCAGCTACAACCTGAGGAATGACCAGGAACTGGTTTATATAATGACCCGGTATCCCTGTGTCAAGGCTTACTTCAACGGTCATTATCATCGTGGCAACTATGGCTTCGCTCATGGAATCCACTTTGTCAACTTCAAAGGAATGGTCAATACCACGGAAACAGCCTATGCCATTGTATCAATATCTGCAGACAGCATTCTCATCAATGGTTACGGTCGTGAACCCGATCGGAAATTAAAAATCGGAACAGCCCCCGAAGCAGCAATTCAAAATTAACACTGCACTTGAAGCCATTTGACGCTTCTTACCATTGATTTCATCCATTTAATCGACATCCCGCCTATTGACGGTATAATCTTTTGTGCTGCAAACAAAGCCTGGAGATCCTTACCGGATGATGACAGCGCATTTTTATAAAATCCTTATCCCTACCGATCTATCTTTATAAAATCCTTATAATTTCAGTTGCAATTTTGTATCGTCTTTAAAATGAGCAAATGAATTTAAAGCTCTTAGTCATTTCAACTGGTCCTTCCGGGATGAATTTTACCTGCGGGTATGTTATAGGGGCCATCATTGCTTTATTTATCCTGGGATACCTCATTTATTCACTGGTTAAACCTGAAAAATTTTAAATTCTGAGATTATATGGATACAATTGAAATTTTATTGGAATTTTTTGGAGGCTTAATCCTTTTGATAGGATTCGGAACCTTGATTGGTTATTTCATCAAATCAGATAAATTTTTTGATGACGGGCAAACGGATAATGGCATCCACCTGAGAAGAATGGACGTTAAAAAAAAGGAATCGGGTAATCAGGTATAAGCAATGGCTTCTTAAAATATTAAGAAAATGATGCCACTGGATTATATTCAGATAATTATATTTATTGCCATATTAACCGGACTTACCCCCTTGATGGGGAATTACATGCACAGGGTGTTCACCGGGAAAAAACATGTTTTGATACCGGTTTTCGGCTGGTTGGAAAGTCTGATTTATCGTTTCGCAGGAGCAGACCCTGCTCAAGAAACAAACTGGAAGTCTTACACCTTCTCCCTGCTCATGTTCAATTTAGTCGGGTTTATTTTTGTTTTCCTGATACAGGTTTTCCAGGCATATTTGCCACTGAA
>CAZPWZ010000186.1:0-5347 GCA_964590675.1 uncultured Draconibacterium sp. | reverse complement strand
CCATCTGGTGAGAGAACGTCATTTTGGACAGGGAAAGTATAAATGAAGCCTGTTTTTTCAAGGCGGGATCAAATCCGAAGGGACCACCCACAACAAATAGCAGGTTTTTATTACCTGATATGAACTGCTTATTCAGGAATGCGGCGAAGTCAACCGACCGCATCTCTTTTCCGCGTTCGTCGAGCAGTACGACGATATCGCCCGGCTGGATGTATTTCCTGATCATTTCCGATTCCCGCTGATTCTGCTCTGCCTGTGAAAGTGCAGCAACATTCTTTAACGCCGGCAGTTCTGTGATTTCAAAAGGGACATATTTTTTGATCCGAAATTCATATTCACTGATGCCTGTTTTCAGGTATGCTTCTTCTGTTTTACCAATAAGGAGGAGCCGGATTTTCATATATTGTGTTACAAAGATGAGAAATTCGAACGAATTATTGTAAATTTGTGAAAGCTATTGTCATGAATTAACCTGATCTGAAAATGATACGTCCAATGAAAAAAAGATCTTTACATTTTTTTGCCTTGATTATCCCGCTGTTTTTCACCCTGGGATTTATTTCGGCTCCGGGGCCTGAAGAGACAGCTGCACAGGTTTCGGCCGCCATCCAGGCAGGAAATGCGACAGAAATTTCGAAATATTTCAATACGATGGTGGACCTGACCCTTCCCGGGTACGATGATTCCTACAGTAAAACGCAGGCTGGCCAGATCATGAAGGAATTCTTCTCACAAAACCCGGTGAAAAGTTTTAAAATTACACGGCAGGGTTCTTCTCCCGACGGATCGCATTATTCAATAGGCAGTCTTGATACCGGCAAAAAGGTTTACCGGGTCTATTTTCTGATAAAATCGGTCAACGGCCAGAAGAATTTACAGGTTCAGGAGAATTAATGAATATGACCATTGATGAAATAATTGACAGGGCCCTTGCTGAGGACCTCGGTGACGGCGACCACACCACACTGGCCACCATCTCTCCTGAGGCCCAGGGGATTGCCAAGTTACTGGTCAAGGATAATGGCATTCTTTGCGGCGTTGTTATTGCTGAACGGATTTTTCAAAAGGTCGATCCGGCGCTGCAGTTGTACCTGTACCACTATGACGGCTCCCCCATAAAAAAGGGGGATATTGTTTTTGAAGTACGGGGACGAAAAGCATCCATCCTAAAAGCCGAAAGGCTGGTATTGAATTTCATGCAGCGTTTGAGCGGGATTGCCACCGCGACCTCCGTGGTTGTTGGCAAGCTTAACGGTTTAAAAACAAAAATCCTGAATACCTGCAAGACCACTCCCCTGCTACGGTCACTAGAGAAATATGCCGTAAAAACCGGGGGTGGCGAAAACCACCGGATGGGGCTTTTTGATATGATCATGATCAAGGATAACCATGTTGATTTTGCCGGTGGAATTGTAAAGGCCATCGATGCCGTGGAAGCCTACTTCGGGCAAACCGGCAAGCGGCTTTTAATCGAGATCGAGGTGAGGAATTTTGTTGAGCTCCAGCAGGTTTTGGATCATGGAAAGGTGGACAGGATCATGCTTGACAACTTTTCCCCTGATAATCTGAGAAAGGCGGTCCATCTCATCGACGGTCGATTTGAAACCGAAGCCAGTGGTGGAATTAATGAAACCAATGTTCGTACGTATGCCGAAACCGGAGTGGATTACATTTCAATGGGGGCCCTTACGCACCAGATAAGGAGCCTCGACATGAGTTTAAAGGCGGAATAATTCAACGGCAATGCCACTCCCAAAAAAACTGTCAACCCGCCTGCTCGCCTGGGCTCCCATCGCATGGGCACTGAAACTTTCAAAGCGGATTTCCCTGCCGGGATTCGACGGAGTACCCTTGTATGATGTGGCCATATTCTTCTTCCGGGGACTAACGGAGGGTTACATCACCTCACGGGCTGCTGCAATTTCCTATTCCATGTTCCTGGCGATTTTCCCTTTCCTGATCTTCCTTTTTACCATCATCCCGTTTATCCCGATCGAAAACTTTCAGCACGCCCTTCTTGGGATTATTGAGGATTTCATGCCCAGGATGGCCTATGAATCGGTGAAGGATACCATTATAGATATTGTAACCAGGCCCCGGAGCAGCCTGTTGATCCTCAACCTCATCCTCACCCTTTACTTTTCGACCAATGGCGTTAACAGCCTGATTGAAGCTTTTAACAACACCTACCATGCCTTTGAAACGCGTTCGACCTTCAGGCAATATCTCATCTCGATTTTTCTTGTACTGATCAACAGTGTTTTGCTGATCATTGCCATCGGGCTGATGACATTCGGATCAACGCTGCTGTCATGGATCCTGCCCTACAGTATCGAAAACAGTGCGCTGGTAATTTTGCTTTTACAATTGCTTCGCTGGCTAATCATCCTTGCCTTGCTGCTGATGGCCATTTCATTCATCTATTATCTCGCCCCGGCAAGACAGAATGCGTTCCGTTTCATTTCGGCAGGTTCGCTGCTGGCAACCATACTGATCGTAATCACTACCCTCGGATTCAATTTTTATGTTGATAATTTTTCAAGTTATAACGTACTGTATGGGTCTCTCGGCACCCTGATGATCGTACTGGTCTGGATTTACATCAACTCGATCAGCCTTATCGTGGGATTTGAGCTCAATGCCAGTATACGGAAGGCCGTGAAGGATGATATTTCAGGGACACGGAAGATCAGTCGCGGGACACGGGACACGGGCATGGGACGCGGGGCACGGGACGCGGGACACGAGCACGGGACGCGGGGCAAGGGACGCAGGACAAAACAACGGGGATAAATTACTACACAATCGATGGCAGGGCATGCACCGACCTTATTGGTCCCGTGTCCCATGTGCCGTTTTATTCAGGTATCTGCTGAACAGCGGCACCAGTTCCTTCCGATAGGCAAAGTAGACCAGCAGCACGGCAACAATGAACTGCCCGATTTCAACCTGGAACTTCAGGTGGGCCGGGGCAAGTGTTTCCGATATCAGCACGACCAGGATGAAGATCACGGGGGTATAAAATATTTTCCATGGATTGAGCTTAAAAGTATACACCCTGCGGCATTCGAGATACATCAAAAGGGCCTGGACCGGTTTGATCATGAAATTGGTCCAAACGGCACCTATAAGTCCAAAGTAATGGATAAGGACGATCCCCACAGTCACGTTGAAAATGGCGCTGATCAGGAATACACGGGGCAATGCGGCGGTTTTCTTGAAGAACATGAGCGGGGCCAGGAACATATAAAACCAAACCCGTGTGGCATACCCGGCGGCAAGAATGGCCAGGAACCCGAAAGCCTGGTAATAGACAGGCTTGTAAATCACCAGCGGAATGAGTATTGGCGCCAGGATCACGAAAAGCGGGATTACAAGGAGAAACAAAGCTGTGATACCATTATAGTACCGGTTGATCTCGGTATTGCTTTCATGCAGGCCTTGGTCCTTCCAGATGGAATATATCTTCGGGTTGATGGTATTAACCAGCCCGGTCATCACCAGATCGAGTCCAATGACCAGCTTTACGGCAATGTCATAGATCCCCACGTAGGTGGTGTCGCCCATGAGGCTGACAATGAGGAACCGGTCGATATAGGTGACCACCCAGGTGAGCAATGCATAGATGACGATGGGGGTGCTGTAGGTCACAATTTTCCTGACATAGGCCGGGTTCCATGAAAGTCCGTATTCACGGCCAACGAGTGATAGTGATATGGATGCCACCACCACCGCGGGAATCAGCCGGCCCAAAATAGGACCATACAGTGTAAATGGGAACAGGTACAGGAGGACCAGTGAAGCCGCAATGGTAAGAACAAAATTTGACAGGTTCAGCCACAGGAACCGTACCGGTCGCTGCTGGTATATGAGCAGGCTTGAATAGGTTTTGAACACACTGTTGAACACCCCTGAAATAATCGTAAAGAGACCGAAAGGAAAGAGTTCAATGAAATCGCTGCTTTTAAAAACGAAATTGAAAAGCCTGAGACCGCCAAGGGAGAAAACCATAAAAGTAAAGGCACCGAGTATTGCAATCCCGATAAATACCGTTCCCAGGAATTCGCGCAGCCTGGCTTTGTCATCCTTATAATCAAAGTAGAGTACCGAAACCGACATATCCATACCGTAGGAGGAGATGATCTGAATAAAATACATCAGCGCAATATACAGGGCATTGATCCCAAACTGCTGCGGGGTAAGAAGATGTGTAAACCACGGCAACAGGAGGAATCCCGAAGCATACGGCAGGGCTCCTACGATGGAGTAAATCATGGAAGATTTAAAAAAGCCGCGGGAAATCATGAATTTGTAATTAAAAAGCTAACGGATTAAATAGGGTTAAATTTTTGGGAAAACGGGAAAATAGTATAATTATCTTAGATCAGCGCCGCGAAAACTGTGAGTATCTTCGCCTCACGAAGTTTCAGCGTATATTTTGACAGTATCCGCAACCGCGCTTCATCTCCTGTATTCATCCTGAGGGCTTCGCGAACGGCAGTTTCAAGTTCCACGACATCACGTTTAAGCACCAGGATGCCGGTATCGCCGATTACATCGGGGATCCCGTTAACATTGGATCCGACCGGGATGCAGCCACACAACATGGCCTCATTCAGTGTATTCGGCATCCCTTCGGTGATGGAGGCCTGCACGAATACCTTGGCGCGGTTGTATTCCTGAAACAAGACATCATCGGGGCAAAAAGAAAAAATGAGACTCAGGTTGGAAACTAAACCAACCTTGTAATTTGCTTCGATCCAGGGCATGAATGGTTTCCTGATCCCGATCAGCGTAAAATGCAGGTCAGGGTTCCTGCGGGCCATTTCAATGAACAGGTCGAAACCCTTGTTGATGAAATCGCTGTTGGTGCTCATGGTCCCCACCGTTAAAACCTGCATTGGATCCTTCGGGATAGCCTCATCACGGTAATATTTGGCGGTATCAATGCCATTCGGAATGATGATCATGGGTGTTCTGATTCCCGGGATATAATGCCGGATGCCATCCTTTTTACCATCGGGCGTGTAATAAAAGTTCTCGTGATACAGCAGTGATTCATGATTCCCAATCATCAGGCTTGCGTTGGAAAGGGCGTACCTTACAAAACGGCCCCGGTTCTTTTTAAAATAGACTCCTTTGCGCAGTTCAGGATAGCAGATGGATTCCTGGCCGCCGGCAAAGATGATTACCTTAACCCGGAACAGTTTACCAAAAAAAACCATGACCGCTGCATGATAATCGCCAAACCAGGTCACCATGGCAGCACACCCCCTTATATTTCGCAGGATGAACACCACCAGGCTCAGCATCCTTCCGATACAATAAAAAAATGACTTCCCTTGAT
>CAZPWZ010000185.1:0-5353 GCA_964590675.1 uncultured Draconibacterium sp. | reverse complement strand
CAGGGACAACCCGCTGGCTCACTCCCAACACCGGAGCAGTCAATATTAGTGGATTTACTGCTGTCGGCGGTGGTTTGCGGTTTGCAAACGGTACATTTGGCAGCCTTGCATCTTATGGTTATTACCAGTCATCGTCGCAGAACACTGTGACCAACTCATGGACGCGTTACATGGCTTTCAATCTTGCGGGCGTGAGCAGAAATCTGAACAACAAATCACTTGGATTTTCAGCGCGCTGCATTAAAGACACATGTTCAACTTATCCCCCTGTAAGCCTTACCATCAGTTCGTCAGCGAATCCGGTTTGTGCAAACACCAGCGTAATCCTGACTGCACATCCTGTCAATGCAGGAACAAACCCGGTTTACCAGTGGAAGGTCAATGGAGCAAATGCAGGAACAAACAGCCCGACGTTCACTTATAATCCATTGAACAATGATGTGGTTACATGTGTCATGTCGACAAGTCTGCAGGCGCCGTGTTTCTCCGGAAATCCGGCTACTTCCAATCCAATTATCATGATGGTCAGTCCATTACCCATGCCGGTCATCACAGGTCCTGTTACGGTTTGTCCGAATACCGGCACAAAGAGCTATTCAACTGAACCAGGGATGTCGGGGTATGCCTGGACCATTTCCTCAGGTGGTGTCATTACCGGCGGAGCCGGCACCAACCAGATCATGGTGTCGTGGAATACTCCGGGAGCCCAGGCCCTGGGTGTTAACTATATCAACAATTCAGGATGTACAGCCCAGTCTCCATCCGTTAAAATCGTGATGGTGAATCCTTTGCCAGCCCCGACAATTTCGGGTCCAGTCCAGGTTTGTTACAATGAAACAGCCTCCTATTCGACAGAGCCTGGTATGGCCCTTTACACCTGGAATCCCGGCACAGGGGGCACCATCATATCAGGTCAGGGCCGCAGCATGGTGTTGGTCAGATGGATCCAGGCCGGCACCAGGACCATAACCGTGAACTATACCAACCCGGTTACCGGGTGTGCTGCAACTGTACCCTCCGCCTGGTCTGTTATAGTGCATCCACTCCCGGTTCCCTCTGTTTCAGGTGCTTCAGTTGCCTGCGTAGGCCCGTCAGGTACCATTTATGGGACGGAACCGGGGATGGCCAACTACACATGGAGTGTTTCATCCGGCGGAATCATTGCGTCCGGCCAGGGAATGCAGACTATAACAGTTGAATGGACCGCAACCGGACCTCAGTTTGTTGAAGTAACTTATACCGTCCGACATGGATGTAATCCGTATGGTCCTTCAAAGTCCAACGTACTGGTTAATTCCAAGCCAGCTGGTCGTGTATTGTCAGGACCCACAGTAGCCTGCCAGGGATCATCGACAAGTATTTACAGTACTGACCCGGGGATGCTGAATTACCAGTGGATTGTTTCGTCAGGGGGTACTATCCTGACCAGCCAGCCATCTAATTCGAATGTTATTTTGGTAGCCTGGATTGGCAATGGCCCGCAAAGTGTGGGTGTCAGTTTTATCCATCCCTCGGGATGTACCTCAGACATAACCACAAGAAATGTGTTGATTTATCCGCAGGGTCAGCCAACGATCAATGGACCTGATTCTGCCTGTACAGGGACTCCTGTCGCCTACAATACGGAAAGTGGTCAGATCAATTATGCCTGGACCATATCGGCAGGCGGTACAATATTGACCGGAGCCGGAACCAGTGGAATTATTGTGCGCTGGGATGCAGCTGGCAGCCATTCAGTCAGTGTCAATTATGCCTCCCAGAACGGGTGTCCATCCACAGGTCCTGTTGTCAAGCCAGTCCTTGTGAATCAGTCACCGGTCCCGACGATCACCGGTACTGATATTCTTTGCCCCGGAAGCAGCGGCATTGTTTATTTCACTGAACAGGGGATGACAAATTACACATGGACTATTTCATCCGGGGGAATTATCACGGCCGGGAATGGCACCAATGCAATAACCGTTTCCTGGCTCATTTCAGGAACACAGACCATTACCGTAAATTATACCAATCCGGAAGGTTGCAGCGGAAACAGTTCCAGCAGTAAAACGATTACAATAATGCCAAATCCGGCTCCAATCCTCAATGGTCCGGCAACAAGCTGTATCGGGACTACCGTTGTGTATTCCACGGATGCGGGGATGAGTTTTTATACCTGGACGGTCTCCGCGGGAGGTACAGTCCTCTCGGGAGGTAGTACCAATTCCATCACGGTCAAATGGAATGCGACGGGTCAGCAATCTGTCAGTGTGAGTTATATCAATGCCTTTGGCTGTCCGATCATCGTTCCTTCCGTGTTAAATGTCATGATATATCCAACACCTGTGCCCACCATAACCGGGAGCAGTTCGATATGTCCGTCAGCCGGGATTGTCTATTTTACTGAACCAGGGATGACAAATTATTCATGGACGATCACACCAGGTGGGATTATTACAGGAGGACTTGGAACCAATGCGGTTACGGTTACCTGGCAGACCGCCGGAATCCGTTATCTTACAGTAAATTATACGACACCTTCCGGATGCCGTACACTCAATCCCACCGCAAAATCCATCACCGTACGTCCGGTTCCGGTTCCTGTGATTTCCGGTCCGGCAGTCGTTTCAGTCGGTTATACCGAGTCTTATTCAACTGCGGCAGGCATGATCGATTATGGATGGAGTGTTTCTTCAGGGGGCACCATCATTTCAGGGTCTAATACCAGCAGTATTGTTGTACTCTGGCATACCTCCGGAACACAATTCGTAAATGTCACCGTGATCAATCCTTCTGGCTGTCCGTCCGCCTCACCGGCTTCACTGGCTGTCAAGGTCAATCCTCCACCGGTTGTTTCCGTTGAAAATATCACCATTACTGCCGGCCAGACTGAATGTTATGGGGCAATTCAAACCATCACCGTGGCTGGCATCAATACCTATTTCAACGTTTTGAACGGTGGAAGCGCAACCATGATCGCAGGACAGAACATCCTTTACCTGCCCGGAACTACGGTGCAGGCCGGAGGATATATGCACGGCTACATTACGACAAATGGAGTTTATTGCGGCATGATGGCCCCTTCGATGGTGACAGTGACGTCGGCCGAGGTTCCTGCTTTAGCCGTTCCGATTGAACCGGCATTCAAAATTTATCCTAATCCGACCTCAGGTGTATTCTATCTGGAATCAACCGGGGAGAATGAACCTGGTATTTTACGGCTTGAGATTTTCGGCATGCAGGGCAACCGGTTCTTATCACAGGAACTCACTAATGAGCGCAGGCATGAATTCTCTCTTTCCGATAAACCTTCCGGTATCTACCTGGTTAGGATTACATCGGGGACATTTGTCAAAACATTCAGGGTTATTAAACTTTAACATAAGCCTGGATCTTTTGATCAGTTAATTTCTTTTCATTGTCTGGCAGAGCCTTTCCGGGTGATTTACCCTGATGAGAGTCCTGGTGCGTGTTTGACCCGGAATAGAGTAATTAACACTGGCATGTTAGAAAAAAACATTCAGTTGCAGCCAATCTGATGTAAATCTTACGGTTCTTTGTATGTTAGGGCTTATGATTCTGTCTGAATGCCAGGATTTTGCCCACAAATGTATGAGAGAATTCCCCTGCCTGCATGCGGAAGCTATTCAAGTCGGCCGCATAATTCTTGCATTTTCAGCCCTTCAACAGGGAAAATTTGTTAATTTAGCTAACCCTGATCATTGAAATTATATTCATAACCATGAAGACAATTACCGGAAAATCAGCAATCCTGAATTTATTAAAGCCACTGGCTTTAATAATTTTCTTACTGAGTTTTACACACATAGCATCCTCGCAGGTAACAGTCAACGGGCCGACCAGCGTATGTGCAGGGGCCGGTCCCAACGCCTATACGGCTGTTGGAGGAGTTGCTCCCTATGCATGGACGGTCACTTCCACCGGAGCCACGCCGATTGTTGTAGCCGGTAATACACCGGTCATCACGGTCGATTGGGGATCGATTCCTGCCACCGGAACGATCAATGTTGTAACAGGAGCAGGGTCCGCTTCGATTACGGTTTTAATTGGAGTAGCCACACCGGCGATTTCCGGAATCTTCAGTGTATGTACATCTTCGGTTTATTCCTATTCTGTTGCTTCTCCATTGGCAGGTGAAGATTATGACTGGGTCGTTACAGGGGGCTTTCCCCCGGTTTGGTCAGGAACATCAGGCATTGTCACGTGGACGGGAACACCCGGAACTTACAATATCAACCTTCAGGCTTCCAGGCCGGGCGAGGGAACAACAGTATGCTATTCTGCTCCTGTGGTTCAAAATGTATCCGTTCTGGCTCCTCCTTCAAGCGGTATCATCACGGGCGGACAAGATGAAATATGCAGCGGTTCATCGGCCGTGTTCAATGCCCCTGCGCCTCCGCCAGGATATACCTATTACAATTATAACTGGGTCGTTACCGGTTCTTCGCCCAATGTGGTCTCCTTCACCGGCCAGGGAACCTCATCCATTACGGTAACAGGCGGTGTTGTTGCAGTAACTGCCTCCATCATCGTGAGCTACTCAAATGTTTTGAACGGAGCCTGCACGGCGACAAGCGCCACCCGTAACATTACCATTGCGCCAGCTCCAACTCCCGTCATTACCGGTTCTCTTTTGGTTTGCCCTGGTTCCGGAATAGCTTATTCAGCTTCAGGAGCGCCGGGATCATCCTTTTCCTGGTCAGTCAGCCCGGTGAGTGGTTCCTGGTTCGGTACAATTAACGGAAGTTCAACGGGATCACCCGTTACGATCGGATGGACCAATACATCTGCCCTGACACAAATAGGCCCTGTAACGCTAATTGAGAACAACGGCAGCGGATGTTCCGGCCAGGTAACCAGCAGTGTTACCATCAAACCATCACCCACGGTGAATCCGGTAAGTGATCAGATCTATTGTAACGGGCTTCCTGCTCCCGCCGTCCCATTGACCGGAACAGTTGCAGGGACGACTTTTAACTGGACCAATACCAACACTGCCATCGGGCTTCCGGCAAGCGGATCAGGAAGTACGATACCATCCTTTACCGCCACTAATATTTCTGCACTTCCGGTTACAGCGCTCATAACCATAACCCCTGCCGCAAACGGGTGTACAGGACAGCCTGTATTTTATACCATAACCGTTTACCCGACCCTTGTTCCGGGAACTGCATTTTCAAACCAGTCGATCTGTGCACAATCCACCCCGGCAGGGCTTACGGCGACAAGTCCTTCAGGTGGCAACGCCCCATATGCTTATCAATGGGAGTACTCAACTAATAACAGTTCATTTCATCCTGTTGCAGGAGCCACCTCCCCCACCTACCAGCCCGGTTCCTTAACTGCCCACCCC
>CAZPWZ010000184.1:0-5374 GCA_964590675.1 uncultured Draconibacterium sp. | reverse complement strand
GTGCCTCCTCGATGGTAGAATGATAATTCTTCAAAGCGTCTGCTCCCACCCCTGGATTCAGCTGACCCGAGCCGTGCCCCAGGCATTCATGGAGGTCGGTGGTCAGGTTTCCGGCAAGATGCCCGTACTGCCTCGCCCTGGTGATCTCTTCGTCTGAACAGGCAAATTCCTCCAGGAATCCGTTACCCAATGAGGCCTGGTCGTACGCATAGGTGATGTTATCAATGGTAACCGACTTGGAACCGTACTCCTTCCTGATCCAGCTGGCATTAGGCAGATTGATGCCAATCGGTGTTGTCGGATCACATTCACCGCCAAGCTGGGCCACCGTGATAACCTTGGCGCTGATCCCTTTCACGACCTTTTTCCTGAATTCAGGGGCCACCGGTGAATTATCCTCGAAAAACTGTGCATTGTCGCTGAGGATCTGTGTCCGCTTGGTTCCCTCCATATCCTTGAAATTCACAATCGACTCCCACGATCCCTTCATGGCCAAAGGATCACCGTACACTTCAATAAACCCGTTTACAAAATCAACCAGCGAATGGAGATCATGGACCCAGGCAATGTTGTAATCATCCCAGGTTACCAGGCTGCCCGTTTTGTAGTAAGCCATCAGTTTTTCAACAGATTCATGCTGCTCAGGCGTTTCGGTCAATGGAAGGGCCTTCGCAAGCCAGAATATGATTTGCTCGATAGCCTGTGTGTAAAGGCCGCCGACTTTATAAACCTTTTCGGTGATCTTCCCGTTTTCCCTGACCAGTTTTGAATTAAGGCCAAACGAAACCAGTGTGTCCCGTTCGTTTTGTTTTGCTTGTTGTTTCATGGCAGCATAAAAACGCTCGGCCTCCTGCTGATTGACCCCATCATAGAAATTCGAAGCCGAAGCCAGCACCAGGTCTTTGGAAGGATCCAGGCAAACGCGTTTTGGCGCCGCTTCCGGGCTGAACATCAGCTGGGTCAGTTCTGCTATGAATTCATCAATCCCCTGGCCTTCAATCAGCGGCAATACGCCAGGGGTTGTCGCCCGCAGCAAGGTTGCAAAATATTCCTGCGAAAATCCCGGGAAGAACTTATCGGTTGAATAATGGTGGTGAATGCCATTGCAAAACCAAATCCGCTTGAGGTAAACGACAAACTCCTTAAAATCTTCGCTTTCCCGGTTTCCTTTGAAATCGGCATACACCGCCTCCATCGTATTGCGAATCAGCAAATTATATTTATAATTCTGATCATAAATTATATCCCGCCCGCACAATGCGGCCTGGCTCAGGTAGTAAATAAGTTTTTTTTGCGACAGGCTGAGCGTATCAAATCCAGGAACCTGGTATCGCAGTATCTTAGCATCGGCAAACTGTTCGGTAAGAAATTTAAAGTCGCCCTGGTCTTTCTTATCATCCGATTTAACAGTTTCGCTGCACGACATGGTATATGCTGTAATCATCATTATTCCAAAATATTTAAAATAATTCATCACGCTGTTTTCATGACATCCAAAATTTCCCTGCCTTCAAAAACAGGAACAACCTTCGTTTGATCCAATTTAAACGAATAGGGTATAACATCGTCAAGCTTCAGTTTTTTCAGCCGGTGGCGATGGGCGGCCTTTTCGATATAAGCCAGTATATCAGGTTGGGCCAGGTGCCATAGGTCAACTGCTGCTGCTGCCGAATCACAGTTGGTTTTAAAACCGCGATGGTGCATCAGGCGCTCCACCAGGGCCCCGGCAAACAGGGTATCCTCCAGGCAAAACTTATTTTTCCATCCCGAACACAGGATGACTACATTGTTATCCTGGCGGGTGAGCCACTCAGTCAGGGCCGACAGGTTGATAAAAGCGCCGATGGCGATTTTCGAGGCATCCCGGGCTGTTTCAAGTGCCCGTGTGCCATTGGTAGTGCAGTAAACCAAGGTTTTACCACCAATGGATTCCCTGGAAAAATTAAACGCCGAATTCCCAAAATCGGCAAAGTCAAGCTTCTTCCCGTCCTGTTCCGATGCAACCAGAAAACCCCGCTCCTTCATCAGCTTTGCTTCATCCAGGGTCGCAACCGGTATAATGCTGCGCACCCCGTTATCAAATGCCGCGCATATGGAGGTGGTCGCCCTCAGGATATCAACAAGGACAACGATGAAATTATCCCTGGTATGAATTTCAGAGAAGAGTTTCGGAGAAAAGCATACTTCAATGCAACGGCTGCTGTTTTCCACCGCGACCATATTTCAGTAATAAACAATTTCGCACCCGGGATGGGTTGTTTTCAGCTTCTCAACACGTTTTGCCGATACTTTGGTATTGAACATCTTTACAGAATCAAGCCTGCTCATGCCGTCAAGCACATCGACATTTCCGACCCTGGTATTGTAAAACTCGATCACCCTGAGGTTGACAAGCTTTTGCAGGTATTTCAGGTTTTTAACCTGGGTGCCGTTGAACTTGAGCACCTCCAGCTTTGTCATGTTCTGCAGGGCATCCAGGTCTTCAACCTGGGTGTTTGAGAAGTCAAGTTCGGTCAGGTTGGGAAGTCCTGTCACCGGTGCCAGGCTGGTGATCGGATTTTTAGGAAGGCGCAGGATTTTAAGTTTAGGCATGCGGCTTACCGGGTCGAGGCTTGATACCGATGTGCCCGAGAACTGAAGCTCGGTCAATCTGGTAAGATGCAGCAAAGGCGAAAGGTCAGATATCTGGAAATTCTCGGAGATCGCTATTTTCGAAAGCCCGGCTATCTGCTGAAGCTGGATTTTATCCGGATCGCCCTTGAGGTTCACCTGCTGGAGGAAAACCTCTTTCCAGGCAGCGTTCAATGGCTTCCACCAATCACTGTTTTCAAAAGTCTGAAACACCAGCATGCAGTCCGGGTTCTTTTCTGCAAAAGCATCGGCCCCCTTGTTATCCACCGGGGTATTGTCAGCATAAACAAACTGCAGTGATTTCAGCCCGTATAAAGGGCTCAGGTCACCCACCGCGGTATTGTCGATATTCAGCACCTCCAGTCCGTCGATGCCCGATAGTGGCTGAACACTGGCAACCTTGGTGTTGGATGCATTGATGACCTTCAGTTCCGAATGATCCTTGAGCGGATCAAGTGAGGTAATGCCCGTACTCTGGCATTGCAGGTTTCGCAGCAGGATAAGCCTGACCATCGGCGCCAGTGTTGTAACAGTCATCCGCCCGGCGATGTTGATGCTGTCAAGCAAAGCCAGTTTATGCAGTTGTTCGGTGGTTGGCGGATCATTCAACTTGATATAAAAATTGAATAAATTCTGCCATTCCGGGGTCATCCCGCTCCACCATGCGGCAAGCTCCTTCGATGCGTAAACAAGCGAGGCATCAGGGTGCTTTTTAAGGAATTTAAGCGCCTCCTTCTGGTTGATCCGCGAATTGTTGCAATAAACACGCTGCAATCCGGCGAGGTTATCCAGTGGTGCCAGGCTGCTTATTTCCGTGCTGTCGCTGATTAAAATATGCAGGTTCGACAAATCTTTCAGGGCATCCAGGTTGTCAACCGGGGTCGAGGAGATATTTAACATCTCAAGGTTAACCAGGGTCGCCAAAGGAGCGAGATCATGGATGCTTGTATGGTTTAACCTCAGATCGCTGATCGTGGTCAAATCCCGGAGCGGTTCAATCGAGGTAACCTTGGTCCCGCTGATGTCGAGCACGGTGAGCAGCCTGAAGTTCGGGATCAGGGTGATATCGCTGACAGGTGTTCCTTTTATTCGCAACTGATTAATCATCAAACAGTAACGTAATGGCTCAAGCGAATTGACCCTAGTGTTCGAAATATCGAGCACCTCCAGTTTGTTCAGGTTGCGAAGCGGCATCAGGTCGCTCACTGCAGTACCCGAAATATTGACCTCCTTCAGATCAGATAATTTGCTCAGCGGTTCAACGCTTGTAATTGCGGTGTTCCCCGAAAGATCAACACTACCGGCATGAACGATCTGGCCGAGGAACTGGTAAAAAGCTGATCCCATGATGAATTTCTTCTGACCGCCGACGATGGCCACCGAATCGTTAAAATTTTCGACTTGCTCCATCGGTAAAGTTCCTTCCAGTTTCATATCCTTGGCAAGAATGGCTTTCCAGGCTGGCGAAAGGCCATTCCACCAGTTTCGCAGGTCATCCTTTTCATTCAGCTTGGTGGTGTATACACTGACAATCTTCAGCTGCTGCCTGACAGAGTCAAAATTGATCTCGATGTACCTGACCTTATTCGAGTTGACAGAATCTCCGTTGATGGTTATCCCTTTCAGGCTTCGGTTTGCTGTAGCCTTGAAATAGGTCAGTCCCTGCTGGTCGGTCTCAACAGTTACATCCTGGATGGTGTAAAGGAACTTCACACTTTTAAAGAAAAAATCGACATCGCTGAGATAGGCCGGCATATCCTTATACAGGGGCACAAGGCGGTTTTCATCCAGGTCATCTTCGATCTGCACCTCCTCATCCCAGCACCATTTCAGGTAGCTTTGTGAAATGATCTTCTGTTTTTCATTCACGGTGTTGCGACGGTCACCGATGAAATTCAGGGAACTCTCGAAAAATTTGACCAGGGGAGTCACCTGCACCCGGAAAGTATCCACTTTACTGGCTTCAATCTGCCCGGCCTTGGATTTTGAAGGATCCTCCTTGCCCGTCGGAGGTTGTTTTTTTTGGGGTGTGCTGCCAGGTTTCTTCTGCTTGGTGCCCGGTTTGCTTTTCGAAGTCGTTTGCTTCTTGGCCGTTGTTGTCTTGGTTTGCGCCAACAACGGAAGTATGCCAACGGATACCGCCAGTATCATTAAAATAATGAACTTATTCATGCAGGTTTAATTTACGTGTGTGTAGTGCCGTATCAAATCCCTCTTCTCCTGCTCACTCACGCGTAGTATATTGGATATAAGCCAACCCGAATTTACATTATTCCGGTTGAAATAAGAGACTTCGAAGTACCAGTTCGGAACCTGGAAAATATGAAACTTAACGCTGTTGACCTCCACAAAACTCAGATTCCCGTTTTTAAGCTCCATCACAGAAAGTGCAAGCATGTCGGGACTATAATCACGTTCCAGATAGTAATCCATTTTTTCCGGTTCTCTGAAGATTTTATGAAGATTCATAAAATCAAGTTCATGACTCATCGGATGGATAAAGTATTTCAGATTGGCCGTGTCGTTCAGGTGGGTGAACCAGTTTTCGAACCGGTTGAAATAGATATTCGAGAACATCCATTTGTATCCTCCGTTCTGTTTTTCAATCTTCAGGTACATGATAATGTTTACCTTCTCCTTTTTGTACATGAAGGTGGCTGTTACCTCAGCAAACCAGCCCGGTCGCTGAAAATCAAGATAGACCGGATGTTTTTTATTCATCACATCTTCAACAAAAACAAAT
>CAZPWZ010000183.1:0-5376 GCA_964590675.1 uncultured Draconibacterium sp. | reverse complement strand
CATGCGCCAGGATTTTCCGCTCTAACATCGCGCGGCATTTTTTAATTCGTTCGATGGCTTCGGGGGCCAGTTCTACTTTTTCATTGTGGCGGGCAACCCTTACTACATCTTCAATGGTAAGACCAGCGCCTTTGATAATTAATGTCATAGTATGATTATTGACTGAATGAATGATTGAATGAATGATTGATTGATTGGTTGATTGACTGATTGACTGATTGACTGATTGACTGATTGATTGAATAGAGATAAAAAATTTAGTTTACGTCATTCGTAAATCGTCATTCGTCAATCGTAAATCGTAAATCGTAAATCACCTATCACTCTGCCCCGATGATCATGCTGCGGGCGCTAAGTATGGCTGTTGCCCAGGTTCTTTTGACACTTTTCTTTTTCATGCGGCAATTATTACTTTTTCAATGCTTACATGGAATACCCATAATTAACATTTACGGTATGCAAGAACATCGTTCTGTTGGATATTTCATGACAGCATGTTTATGACTGCATCCAGCGAACAGGATTTTTGTTCACCCGTGCGCATGTCTTTTATCGTGAGCAATCCTGATTCCATTTCATCCTTGCCGATCAGGATCACATGGGGGATGTTCTTCCGGTGGGCATATTCCATCTGTTTTTTCAACTTTGAGGCATCCGGGTACAATTCCGACGGAATTCCGGCAGCTCTCAGGTTCGCCAGCAATTTCAGGCAATATTTTTCTTCTTCAGTACCGAAATTAACAAACAGGGCACGGGTGGCGGCCTGGATGGTTTCGGGGAACAGGTTGAGTTCGTTCATCACATCGTAGATCCGGTCGGCGCCGAAGGAGATGCCCACGCCCGACATGCCCGGGAGTCCGAAAATGCCGGTGAGGTCGTCGTAACGCCCGCCGCCGCAAATACTGCCCATGGCTGCATCCAGGGCCTTCACCTCGATGATGGTGCCGGTATAGTAACTGAGGCCCCGGGCCAGCGTGATGTCGAAGTCGAATTTATTTTTCAGGTTCAGATCCTTCAGATGGAGCAGCACGGTGCGCATCTCCTCCAGTCCCTTTCGCCCGGTTTCAGAATCCTTGAAAAAGGCGCTCAGCGTGTCGAACTTCTCTTTGATCTTTCCTTCCAGGGCCAGGATGGGCTGCAGTTTCTCGATGGCGGCATAGGTGAGGCCGCGCTCAACCAGTTCGTCGGTTACCTTGTCCATGCCGGCTTTATCGAGCTTATCCATGGCCACCGTGATGTCGGTGAGTTTATCGGGGGCACCGATGGCTTCGGCGATGCCGGCAAGCACTTTTCGGTTGTTGAGGCGAATCAGGGTGTTGATCCCGAGTTTTGTAAACACGGCATCGATGATCTGCGCCAGTTCCACTTCATTCAGCAGGGAATTGCTCCCGATCACATCCACGTCGCACTGGAAAAACTCACGATAGCGGCCTTTCTGTGGACGATCGGCCCGCCATACAGGCTGTATCTGGTAGCGTTTGAACGGGAAAATCAGTTCATTCTGGTGTTGCACGACGAAGCGTGCAAACGGCACCGTAAGATCGTAGCGGAGCCCTTTTTCAGCGATATGTTTGGTGAGGAATTGAAGCTGTGCAATGGCATCGCGTGTGAAAGCAGGAGAGGCCGGCAGACCGGACTTTCCTGCATTCAGATCAGGATTGACATCCTGTTTGGCCGATCCGGCGACCGGGAGTCCGTCGAGGTAATTTCCCGAGTTGAGGATCTTGAACAGCAGTTTATCGCCTTCTTCCCCATATTTCCCCATGAGGGTGGAGAGGTTTTCCATGGCCGGCGTTTCGATGGGCTGGTAGCCAAAAACCTTGAAAACACTGCGGATGATGTCAAAAATGTAGTTGCGCCGCACCATTTCGGCGGGCGAAAAATCACGGGTTCCTTTAGGGATGGAGGGTTTTTGTGCAGCCACAGACAACTGTTTGTGCAAATATAAAAAATAGAACCAAACCACGGCCACTTTTCCTGATTATTGCACTTGGAGCTCAGAAAATTTAGATTTTGGATTTACGATTAACGATTTAACGCCACAGACCGATAATTGCATCCCGGAGAAGTACACGCGTCCCGCGTTCCGCCTTCTACCAATGGGATTAACTGCTCACTTTATACAATGGCCCGGGCCAGGCAGCCGGCCCGATGAAAGACACGTTGCTTGTCAATGGATTTCAATCGTATCAGCAGGGATTTCTTTACCTGAAACACACCTGGGCATCTACCACAGGGCTCTATGCCGGATCGATGTACTGGAGTTCGACCCTGTCAGGGTCATCCACCCCGTCAGGGTCGAGGGCCATTGCCCGCAGGTTGAATGAGTACAACCCGAGCGTGTCGAAGTATGAAGCATTGCGGGGAAATGGGTTTGGGGTGAGATGTTTGCGGGATAATTAAATTACAAATTAGAAATCTGATTTCTAATTTGTAATTTAGTATCTTTATAAAATGATACATAGAACTTTACATGACGGTCTAAAAGCTGCTTCCTTGAAAAGTCCGGTCATTTCTGTTACCGGCCCGCGGCAATCAGGAAAAACAACCCTGGTAAAGGCAGTTTTCGGGGATTATACCTATCTCAGTTTTGAAGATTTGAGTCTGAGGTCGTTTGCAACGGAGGATCCAACCTCTTTTCTGAAAACCTATGGCAGGAAACTAATTCTTGATGAAGCTCAGCATGTTCCAAACCTGTTTTCCTATCTGCAATTAGCCGTTGATGAGGATAAGAAAATGCGGATTGTGGTTACAGGATCGCAAAACCTCCTTTTGCATCACAAGATTTCTCAAAGTCTTTCAGGCAGGGTTGCGCTTTTTACCCTGCTTCCATTTTCCATTGAAGAGTTGAAACACACCTCCCGTGGAAAAGAAGATTATGAAGATTATTTTGTGTCAGGTTTTTATCCCCGGATTTATGATGAAGATCCGGATCCTGCGAAATGGTTGAACGATTACATTCAAACCTACCTCGAACGAGATGTCAGGCAAATCTCGAACATAATAGACCTTCACAGGTTTCAGCAGTTTTTAAAACTCTGTGCCGGGCATATCGGGCAGATGATCAATTTTTCCTCATTCGGGAATGCTCTTGGGATCTCTTATCACACGGTCCAGAACTGGCTGTCGGTGCTTGAGGCCAGTTATGTTGTATTCCGGTTATACCCTTATCACCAAAATTTTAAAAAACGCCTGGTCAAGACCCCTAAACTTTATTTTTATGACACCGGCCTGGCTTCCGTGTTATTGGGATTGAAAACCAGAGACCAGGTTCAACTCCATTTTGCCAAAGGTGCATTATTTGAAAATCTTATAATTGCAGATTTAATGAAAAACCGTTACAACATGGGAACCCGCCCGGATTTTTATTTCTGGAGGGACAGTACAGGAAATGAGGTCGACCTGATTATCGATGAAGGCACACATCAAAAAGCGGTTGAAATCAAATCAAGCAGGGTGATTAATCCCGATTTTTTTAAGGGATTGGATTATTGGAGTAAACTGTCCTTGACTTCGTTTGACGATCTGTTTTTGATATATGGTGGAAAAGAGGATCAGACCAGGTCCAAGGGTAAGGTTGCCGGATGGCAAACAGCAACTGAAGCAATTTTTAAAACTTAAGTTAAGAAATGCGGCAATGGATCACCCCTCCGATAACTCTGGATGCTCATTCCTGAGCGAACTTTCAAGAACCTTTCTTCCGAAAAAAATCGATTCGTGACCTATCCTGACACGTTCCGATTCTGATCGATACCAATTTTAAAATATTCCGATTCTGATCGTTACCTATTCTGAATTGTTCCGATTCTGATTTTGAAAGGAATAGTTACATTTATCAAGCAGATTCCGGAGATAATCCTCTGCCTGCGGAGTTCCCTCTTTTGGCGCCCAGGAGGCAAAATTCTTGTCGTCGATGGGATCGTAGGGACCATTCTTCACCTCATAGACCGTGGTTTCATTTTCGAGCGGGATGATCATGTGAAACACACGTGGAGCAATCTCGACACCGTAATTTCCGATAGTCGGATCGAGCAAAATGTGGTCAGCTACTGTGCCGTCGGGGTTAAATTCGACCACGACCAGTCTACCGCACAGCAAAATGAAGGCCTCCACCTTGTCAGGATTTTCGTGCTTGTGGGGACGGATGTACGACAGCGGCTCCATCACGTTGAGCATGCGCTGCAGTGGATCAGAAAGCACCGGGTGAAAATTGTGGTTCATCCTCCGGCGGGGAGAGATTCGTGCTTTAGACCCGATAACGTCAATCAGAATGTTGTCGATGGGAATCATGGAACAAAGATATGTCTTATAATGCAATGATGAATCCATCACTGAACCATCACTGAACCATCACTGGAAGCATGAAGGGAGCATAAAGAAACCATAAAGAAACCATGAAGGAACCATAAAGGAACCATGAAGGAAGCCTCCCTCTTTTTTGCGCTTCCTGATCTCATAATCCATCAGCTTGTCTGCTCGTGGAACAATTACCAATGCCTACTGCCCATTGCCTACTGCCTATTCTTTTAACTTCTTATACTTGATCCTGTGCGGCGCATCATCGCCCAGACGCTTCTTCTTGTTTTCCTCGTAATCGGAATAAGACCCTTCGAAGAAGTACATCTGCGAGTCGCCCTCAAATGCAAGGATATGGGTGGCAATGCGGTCGAGGAACCACCGGTCGTGGGAGATGATCACGGCGCAACCGGCGAAATTTTCGAGTCCCTCCTCCAGGGCACGCAGGGTATTCACATCGATGTCGTTGGTGGGCTCATCGAGGAGCAGCACATTGGCCTCCTCCTTGAGGGTCAGCGCCAGGTGCAGGCGGTTGCGCTCCCCGCCCGAAAGCACCCCGCATTTTTTCTCCTGGTCGGCCCCGCTGAAGTTGAAACGGGCAACATAAGCGCGGGCGCTCATGGTACGGCCACCGATCTGCATATTCTCCGCGCCGCCTGAGATGACCTGGAACACTGTTTTTTCGGGATCGATGGATGTGTGACTCTGGTCCACATAGCCGAGTTTCACTGTTTCGCCCACCTTAAAGGAGCCGGTATCGGCCTTCTCGGCGCCCATGATCATCCGGAAAAGGGTGGTCTTGCCGGCCCCGTTCGGACCGATCACCCCGACAATTCCGGCCGGGGGCAATGTAAAGCTCAATCCTTCGAAGAGCAGTTTGTCGCCAAATGATTTGGCCACATCGATGGCTTCGATGACCATTGTTCCCAGCCTAGGGCCATTCGGAATATACAATTCAAGACGTTCCTCTTTCTCGCGAACATCTTCGCTCATCATCTTCTCGTAGTCATTCAGACGGGCTTTTCCCTTTGCCTGGCGTTCTTTGGGCGACATTCCCACCCAGTCAAGCTCACGTTCGGG
>CAZPWZ010000182.1:0-5388 GCA_964590675.1 uncultured Draconibacterium sp. | reverse complement strand
ATGAAGTGATCCTACTGGTGCGGTTCAATGAAACCCGGCCAAACCGGTTTGTATCGGCCAATTTGCGCAACGCAAGCGTTACATCAGCCTTTTTCTTGAGATGAAAATCCATCAGTGCACGGTAATCGGCCCTGAACAGGCTGTCGCCATTCATCACCAGGGCACGGAGGCCATCTACCTTCCATAAAGCCAACCTGACGCCGCCGCCTGTCCCAAGCGGCTCATTTTCAATGGCATAATCGATATCCATCGATTTATAATGATTCCTGAAATGGTCAGAAATGACCTCATGCTTGTAACCGACTGAGAGTACAACTTTTGTAATTCCCTGGGATATTAGGTAATCAAAGAGATATTCCAGGAATGGGCGGTTGTTTATACGTGCCATTGATTTTGGCACCTCGCTGACCACCGTTTGCAAACGCGTGCCGAATCCGCCGGCAAGAACAACCGCCTCCACGATCAATCCTCCTTGGGAAACAGGGTGGATTCAACCAGTTCACAAATTATATGGCCGACCATGATATGCGACTCCTGTATCCTGGGTGTATCCTGGGAAGGAATGTTGATAATGAAGTCGGATAATGGTGCCATATCCCCGCCTGTTATCCCGGTAATTCCAACCGTGGTTATGCTCATTTGCCTTGCAACTTCGAAGGCACGTATGATGTTCTTTGAATTTCCGGATGTGGATAGACCGATCAGTATATCCCCTTCCTTACCTATCCCCCTGAGAAGCCGCGCATATACCTCTTCATACGAATAATCATTGGCGACAGCCGTAAGATATGAGGTGTTCACATGCAGCGCCTCCGCAGGCAGCGGTGGCCGGTCATAATAAAACCTTCCCGAAAGTTCGGCGGCAAGATGTTGTGCATCGGCTGCACTTCCGCCATTTCCGCAAAAAAGTACCTTATTGCCCCGTGAAAATGCACCCGTGCATGCAACGGCTACCTTACGGATTTCGCTAATCAGAACTGAATTGGTAAGTATCTTTTGTTTGACCTCAATTGATTCCCTGATTGATTCAATAATACGCATAATAAAGTAATTTTCTGGTTAATATTTTAAATTGTTCCTGTTTCACTGCCTCTCTGAAAAACTTTCCCAATGCACGATCTCATCCATATTTTTTCTTACCAAATGACGGGTTCTGTCATCAGGTTCCTTCCCGGGATAACCCAGGGGAAGGTAGGCAATGGGCTCTATATCTTTTGGTAACTGAAGAATTTCCCTGCACTGGCGGGCGTCAAAATTGCAGATCCAGCATGTTCCAAGCCCCTGGTCGGCTGCTGCCAGGGTCAAATGATCGATCAGGATGGCAGCATCAATATCGGTATGGTCCTTTCCGTCGGTCCTTTTCCATCCTGTTTTATGATCGCCGCAGATGACAAGAATGATTGGCGCCTGCAGGAACCATGGCCGGCTATAGGTCTCAGCAAGTTTCCACCGCATTTGAGGATCACGGATCACGATGATATGCCAGGGCTGGTAATTGGCCGCCGATGGCGCTATCCTGGCACATTCCAGGATATAATTGAGTTTTTCCTCCTCTACTGGAATATCACTGTAATTCCTGACTGAGTATCGCGCTTGTGCTATTTCTAAAAAACTGCTCATAAAAATATTTCCTAAAATAATAAAATCTGTTCACTTGTCATTTGTAACTTGTCCTATGTCACTTGCAAATCTAAATATTCCCAGTCGACAATCCCTTCGAGGTAAACTCATATCGTTTGGTCTGTCCCCCGAATTTTTTCAAAGCGTCGATCACCCGCGATCTGTTATTCCCCGGGCAATAGAAAAACATAAACCCTCCCCCGCCTGCTCCGGATATTTTACCACCTGTTGCACCATTTTGCATGGCCGTATTATAAATATCATCAATAAACGCGTTGCTCACCCCTTCGGCCAGGTTCTTTTTAAATTGCCAGCCAAAATCGAGGATTTCTCCGATCTTGTCCAACTCCCCCATCAGGATGGCTTCTATCATCATGACAGCCTGTTCCTTTAATTTATGCATGGCCTCGAGCGATTTTTCATTTTTCGCAAGGACATTCTTTGTTTGCTGTTCAATGATCTTTGATGACAAACGGCTTGTCTCGGTGTGGTACAAAATCAGGTTGTGGGCCAGTTCATCAAGGTATTTTTCACGGATACGCAAGGGATTCACGATCACCTTGTCCTCTTTCATAAATTCCATAAAATTCACCCCGCCGAATGTCGCCGCGTACTGGTCCTGCTTACCGCCGGCCATCATCAGGTCGGTGCGTTCAATTTCATATGCCAGGTGCGCCAGATCGTACTCACCCATCGGGATATTGAGCCATTCTGCAAATGCGCCGACCACCGCTACCACCAGTGTCGACGATGTTCCTAAACCTGAGCCCGGGGGTGCATCCACGTAGGTGGATAACTCAAAAGAAAGCGGTTTGTGTGAGAAATCGCGGACTATACGGTTATAAATTCCCTTAAGAAGATCCAGGTTCCCATCCACGGGCAGATGCTCAACTGAATCCAGGGTGTAAAATTCTTTTTTATCAAGGGAATTGAGGATAATTTTGCCATCATTTCTAGGCTGGATGGAGGCATAGGCGTACATGCTGATGGTGGCATTGAGGATTGCCCCTCCATAGATTTCCGAAAAAGGAGCCACATCGGTGCCACCGCCTGCCAGCCCCAGGCGCAGGGGTGCTTTGCTGCGAATGATCATGCTTCAGTTTTTAATAATACCGTAACGAAATTTCACTGAAAATATTGGATATTTCCATTCAAGTGAAACGCAAAGTTATTGGATAATTGGCTCAGTGATGCAAACCACCCTTAATTCTTATCAGCCGGGGGCGAAACACCAAGGAGATTGTCAATGGCTTCCACCATGCGCACCCATGAATATTTTTGTTTTTCCAGGACTGCATTGGCAGAAAATTCAACCTCCTTGTGTTCGTCATAGAAGCGGAGTATTGCAGCCGAAATTTCGCCGGGCTCAGGGTTTACCACATATCCGACCTTTTCGTGCGGAACAAATTCGGCAAGTCCCCCGACATCGGTAATGATCATGGGTTTGTTGAAATGATATGCAATCTGGGTGACGCCGCTCTGGGTAGCGCTTTTATAGGGCTGTACCACCAGGTCGGCAGCACAGAAATAATTCAAAACTTGGCTGTCGGGAATGAAATCATTGCTCATGATCACCTGATCCTCCAGATGATGGCGGGATATAATCTCCTTGTAAGGCCTGGGATCGCAGTAAAACTCACCGGCAACAAGCAGTTTTATCCGTCTGTCATACAGTCGGTTATCGGCAAAAGCCTCAAGTAACAGATCAAGCCCCTTGTAATCGCGGATAAAACCAAAAAAGAGCACATAATGGAACGACGGATTCAGGCTTAGTTGTGCCAGCGCTGCGGGCTTGGGGATTGGTGCGCCAAAATTGTCGTAAAGCGGGTGAGGGCAGTAAAGTTTGGAAATTTTTGTATTAAATTTTGCAAGGTCATCCAGAACCGATCGTGACATGGCAATGCAGCCATCGACCGAACCGATCCAGTAGCCCGACAACACCCGGTCGCCAATCCGCCTCTCATGCGGGATCAGCTTATCGATGGTGGTAATGATCCTGGTGAGCTTGTTTCCTTTGATGATCCTGCAGATGGTGCCAAAACAGGGCGCCATAAAGGGCATCCGGTATTTGACGATCACAAAATCCGGTTTTTGCTTTCTTAATTCCAGTCCGATCCTGATCCAGTTGCACGGATTGATGCTGTTGACCTTAACCTCGATCGGAATATCCGTGGGAGCGGATTCAGTTGATAACTGAGTCTTGCCTGGAAACAAAATGGAAGGATACTGCAGGCTGAAGGTATAGATGGAGGCGTTTTCGCCTAGCCGGCGATATTCAAGTATAAGCCGTTCATTGAATGTAGCCAGGCCGCCCCTTAATGGATGCGCTGAGCCGATAAGTACAATATTCCTGGGTGGTGACATGCTTTATTCGCTCAATGGCAGTGTAAAACGGAAAGTAGAACCAAAACCACGTTCACTTTTAACGTAGATGGAACCGCCATTTTTTTCAATAAATTCTTTGCATAATATCAGGCCCAGGCCGGTTCCTTTTTCATTGGCGGTACCAACCGTTGAAAAGTTTTTATCCAGGTCAAAAAGCTTATCAACCATTTCGGCGGGGATACCGAGCCCATTGTCACGAACATAAACTTCAACCCGCTCAGGCAGTGATTTAAATCCGACAACAACAACTCCTTCCATGGCAGTATATTTCAGCGCATTGGAAACCAGGTTCCGCAGTACGGTACGGATCATATTTTTATCGGCAAATACACTGATCTCACCTATTCCTGCATTCACCAGGTTAACCTGCTTTTCAAAGGCCGTAACCTGGTAAAAACCGATTACCTCTTCGATGATGGCATTCAGATTGAATTTTTCCGGTGTGGGATCCATTCTGCCAGTCTGCATTCGGGCCCATTGAAGCAGGTTATCCAGTAGCTTCAGGTGATTTTTCGAAAGATCGTGAAGACTTGCAAGGATTTCGTGGGTTTCATTCACCGTTAGCAGGTCGATATCAGTCCGCAGCATTTCAGAAAGGGAGATCAGCGTTGCAATCGGACTTCTGAGATCATGTGCGATGATTGAAAAGAATTTATCCTTGGTCGCATTGAGTTCTATCAATTCCCGCTTTTGTTTTTCGAGTTCCTCCTTTTGCCGTATTATCTCATGGTTTTGAGCCGCCAGTTGCTCCTCGGCCAGGTTCATGTCACGCAAGCGGCCAACCAGCGCGCGAAGAACCCCTGTAATAACGGTAGTCTCATTCTTTGTAATGGAATAAAACAATTCCTGGCTGAACCGGTACAAAAAAGTATGTGACAGTGCGGTGACTGTGGCTGAACGCTCCTTTTTATCAAGCAGGTAATATTTTCCGAAAACATCCCCTTTATTCAGCACCGAAAAAATGTAATCCCCGTCATGCACCTTGACCCGGCCATCAACAATGATGTACATGGCATCGCCCATTTCGCCTTTAAGGACGATATGGTCACCCTCGGAAACCTCCATTTCAATAAGGTTTTCAGCAATCTGCCTGAGGAGTAATTCCGGTGATTCGGTAAAAATGGAAACGGTTTTCAGAAAGGCAACCCTGCGTGTATTCTCCATGTGATTACCTAGTTGGACGATTTTTCATGATTCAATCCCAGTTTTTCTTCGATCAGGTAGTTATTCCGGTCGGCGCTGCTCCGGGAAATGAGTTCACCAAGGAATCCGGCAACAAAAAGCTGGGTTCCAAGGATCATTGCGAGCAAGCCAAAGAAGAACAACGGCCCGGCGGTAAGCATGCCAAGCGATGCCATCTTTTCCGACTGGATCAGCTGCGAT
>CAZPWZ010000181.1:0-5479 GCA_964590675.1 uncultured Draconibacterium sp. | reverse complement strand
GGATCCTGAGAACCAAAAGCAGCAGTTCCATGTTCCAGTCAACTAGGAAGTTGAATTTTTTTTCATAAAACGGGGCAAACAGGTCCTGGTAAAAAAGAAAAAACGGCGAATTGTTATACGCCGTTGTAATTGACCGCCAATGGATTCGTTGCCATGGCTGATGTTCTGAAATCCGGATATCCTTTGTACGGGTATGGTTACCGTTCACTTTAATAACAGGGATGCTTAATATCTGCCTCCCGTTCGGCCCGTAAATGGTACAATGATTCCTTAGAGTCTGCTTTGGATAAGTTTCGAAAACTTCAATCACCACCTGGTCTGTCCTTATAACCTCAGCGATATAGCTGACGGGCGGGAGATAGGCAGTAGCGACAAGGATTGACATGATGCAGATGGTTCAGGCTGATGCAAAAGTAAGCATTTGCCTGTTACCTGCTGTTCAGCAACCGTTTAATTCGCCTGCTCTTTCAGCAGGATGTCGCTGATCGCTTTCTTCATGGAATCTTTTGGCAATGCACCCACTGCCATCTGGGGTTGCTCAGCCATCGGGACAAAAAGCATCGAGGGGATACTGCGGATGCCAAAGGCGCCGGCAAGTTCCTGTTCAGCTTCGGTGTCGATTTTGTAAATGTCTATTTTTCCGGCGTACTCGATAGCGAGTTCGTCCAGGATGGGAGCAACCATCTTGCAGGGGCCGCACCAGTCGGCGTAAAAATCAATGATGCAAGGCTTTGTGCCTTCGAATTTCCATTCCTGATTCTGCTCATAATTAAAGACTTTCTCCAGGAAAGCCTGTTTTGTCAAATGTTCTACCATTTTTTATTTTTTTTTAAATTATTTTACAATAAGCACTTTGTTAATCATCTCCACGTAAGCCGGTTTCTGCTGGGCACCTACCGACATCTGCGGTTTGCCGTTTTTTGGTATGAACAACATGGCAGGGATTGATTGGATCTGGAATAATCCTGCGAGTTCACGCTGTTCATCCGTATTAATTTTATAAATCCTCACTTTCCCTTTGTATTCCTTGGAAAGTTCATCCATGATGGGAGCTACCAATTTACAGGGGCGGCACCAGTCGGCATAAAAATCGATAATGACCGGCTGATCACCAAGAAAAACCCATTCCTGCGGGTTTTTTTTATAGTCCCAAACGAGTTTCTGGAATGATTCGGCAGTCAGTTTGACAACCTGTCCCTCGGCATTCTCAGGGGCGCCATTGTTATTACCGGCATTGCTGTTGCATGCACTCAGTGAAAACGTAGCAAGAAAGATGAATATAAATGTCAGTTTTTTCATGGTGTGTGATTTTTTAATTTGCGCTGCAAAGATAAAAAGAAATTTTCACATAAATCGCATAAATATCACTATTTTTTTTATCTTTGCATTCTGAAAGTGTTTTATACTATGGCATTACTTTTTAAACAGCTTGATATCAAGGAGCTTGAGGGTTATTTTTCAACGGAAGAGAATTGTTTTAAGTTCCTTGCCGAAAAAAAGTGGGAGGAGGGTTTCATTTGCAAAAAGTGCGGAAACACCAATTATTGCAAAGGGAAAGCGCTTTATTCGCGTCGCTGCACCAGGTGCAAGCATGAAGAATCCGCCACCGCCCATACGATTTTTCACCGCTGTCATATCCCGATTACAGAGGCTTTCCGGATTGTATACATGGTTTGCCACGATCCTTCGGTTTCAACCTATGAAATTTCACGGCAGGTTGAACTCAGGCAGATGACTTGCTGGAAACTGAAAAGCCGGCTGATGGAATGTCTTAAAAACCGTGGCGAAGTCGACATCCTTTATGAGCAAAAACGCCTGGTTCCAGGTTCGGAATAATTCAATTGATGATCAGTTTGCGATTTTCGACGGACTGACTGGTTTTCACCTGGATGATATAAATGCCGGGCACCAGCGATGCAATATCGATTTGATTGCTGTTTTTCCCGGAAGAAGCTTCATGCACGTACTTCCTTAACACATTCCCGGTCATATCCATGATCTGCAAGGAAGTACCCCCTGCCGACAGAAGTGAATATTGGACATTGATTACCCTGCCGGCCGGGTTGGGAAAAATCTGCAGGTTGCTGATTGTCTGCATCTCACTGCTGCCCACATGGGATTGAGGGTAGTAAATTTCCCATCCTGTGGCGGTAATACTGCTGTTCGTCATGAAAATGAGCATCATTTTACCCCCCGGTGAGGTTACCGAATCAGGAAGGTTCCCAGGGGTATAATAGCCTGAGAGGTTTGCCAAGGTATCACCCGTGGCCACATCATAGATCCTGAGGAAATCCTTTCCTGGCTCGGTATCAAAACGCCTGAAGTAGATTGTGAGCGGATCTCCGCTTTCGGACTGAAGTATCCAGCGGCAGACAGAATTATTATGGTAATGGTAACCGCTGCTGCCATCATTAACCACCGCCGTATCGGCCTTTATTGTTTTAGTTCCGCTGCACCAAACCGGGATGGTCGACTTATAGGCGGCAAACCACCCGGGAGCAGTTGCACCGCTGTTCCCATTGAAACGTAGCAGCATTTTGTTTTTTGTACCGGTGATGGCCGGTGGGATCGTGTCTCCGGAAAAAGTTCCCAGGACCGGATCTGAGATCGTGGCGCCGTCGTACACGATGAGCTGGTCGCCTGGGGTTATTTGTATACTGTTGAGTGTGAGCGTGATTGATGAAACAGAATCATCAGCTGGCTGCGGATCAATGAGCCATGAGCACAGTGCGCCAGGCTGATAGTTGTTTACAGGTCCGCTTCCGTCGGTTATGCTGCCTGACGCATAGGTTACTGCGGATGGTCCTTCACAATAGGACGGATAGATGTAATTTACCGTATCCGGAAAGGCATTGATGATCACCTCCTGGGCCAGTTTAAAGTTGTTCCCTCCCGGGGTCAGGTTGTTGGTGTAAAAATAGCCATTGCTCTGACCGCTCCAGCCAAAATTGAAATGGAAATAGGCAGTATCCTGGTATCCGTCACAAACGAATGCGTGACCCGCGATATTGGGTACCGACCATCCTGCATAATACATGGGCATCTTCCGGTCGAGATGGGCGATGAGAATACTGTCCCAATCCAGGTTGGTACTGTCGCGGTAAACATATTGCGTTTGGGGTGAATACCTGAAGAAAGTCCGGAGGGCAAAGGCAGCTTTATGGTTATACATGCCGGATCCGTCGGGACCATAAACCAGGTCGCAGGAAACACCCAGGTGAAAGAGGAGTTTGGCAATCCCGGGATTACTGCTGTTAATGGTATTGGTCATATTGTTCCATTCATAGGTTGTGTTTCCGAAATCGGCAGCAATGGTTCCATAGGTTGAATCATAATAGGAATAGCTTCCGGTCCCTGATTCCGGCCAACGGTAGTAAAACATCAACTGTCCCATGCATACCGGGACGCAGCCGGCATAGGTATGACCTCCCGGCCCGGCCGGATCGGCAGGGCATTGTTCATTATAAGGAGCATTTTGATTCCAGTTGGAGGTGATGAGCGGGGCAACAGCGTCCCGTGTCCCGCGTCCCGTATTTTGTCCTGCGTCCCGATATTTCACCCAGAGGTCCTGTATGTCGGCCGGTCCCTCCAGTCCCGATACGATGGCATCGGCGATCTGATCTTCATATTGCTTCATCCATGCAGTAAACTGCACCGGTTCCTTCTCCCTGGAATAGGTTCCCTCGAAGGAATAGGCCAGTACCGGAACGACAGCATCATCGGCGGAAACAGCTATATAGCCGGCCGGTTCCATGTTGAAAATGTAATAAACTGAAGTTCCTTCAGCATCCCGGATGAAGGATTCAGTCACCCGGATTTCCTGGAACCGGGTTGGACGAAACTGGTTGATCCGTTCAAAATAAAAACTGATTCCAACCCGCTTTGCAACATCCATGGGGACCTCTTTACCCATGCAGGTCATCGCGGCCGATGCCAGGAGCAGACAAAGAATATAACGTTTCGGCATAATGAAATTTTAAATTGATGAAACATCAACGAATGGATTATAAGCAGGATTCACCGGCATTACTGAACGGCAATTTTTCTGACCAGGGTTCCCTGTCTGGATGTCACCCGGAGGAGATACAGGCCCTTTGAAAGCGCAGATACATCCAGGTTTTTCTGATAGGAACCGCTTAAACAGGGAAGATCATCGGAGAAAATAATTTCTCCGGTGATGGTCATGAGTTCCGTTTTTATATACTGCGGTGAATCCATTGTGAAGCTTATGCCAACATAATCGTTGGCCGGATTGGGAAAGACCGCAATATCCCTGAACAGATCGGGTTCATCATTGCCAACCATCACAGAGTAATTGATATCCCAACCGGCTCCCCTGATGGCATTATTGCTTTGCCACATTAGCATCATCGAACCTGTTGTTGAGTAGATTGGCTCTGGAAGGGTTGTATAGTTTCCCGACAGTGTCGCAAGCAATGCACTGGTTCCCAGGTCATAAATCAGCAGCTTATCCACCTCCGGTTCGGAATTAAAGCTGTTCACGGTAATGAAAAGCTTGGTTGCACCCTGCGGCTTGATGATCCATTTGCAGTTCGACAGGTTCCTGTAATCGAACCGGCCGCTTCCGTCTGTAATGTTGCCCCATCCTCCAAGCAGGGTGGTGGTGGATTCACAGAACTTATGAAGGCTGGTTGTGAAGTCGGCCCTCCACCCGGGAGCAGTGGTTGTACCGTCGGTGGTAAAGGTGATGAACATCTGCGGGCCGGTTGATGTGACTGAAGGCATGGTCGAAAGCGCCCCTGAATAGCTCCCGATTAGCGGGGCACTTGCATTTGCTCCATCGTAAACATTAACAACATCACCTGCAGCCGTATTGAACCGTGAAAAATGGAGCGTGATATTCTTGACACTGTCATCGGGGGCGATCAGCCAGCCGCAGTTGCTGAAGCTCAGGTAATCTGCCACAGGACCGCTGCCGTCTTCGATGGATCCGAAATTGGAAGTAACATTGACCGTTCCCGTGCAAAAGGTCGGGTAATATCCGGGATCCGGGGCGATATGGACCACGGCTCCCTGGTTATAATTGAAGTTACTCCCGTTGGGATTAAGGTTGTTCAGGTAATAATAACCATTTGCCGATCCACCCCAGCCCCAGTTGAAATGGAACATATAATCGGTTCCCACCTGCTGGTATCCATCCAGCACGAATGCATGACCTGCCGAATTGTCATCACCCTTATATTCTATTGGTTTTGATACATCAATATCAGCCTTAAGCAAATTCACCCAGGTGGTGTAATTCGGGTTCCTGTTCTGATACTGGGTAGTGTTTGCATATTTAAAATAGTTCTTGAATGCTGAAGATGCTTTTCCAAGATTCGAGCCTGATCCCTGGGGATCATACTGCATGTCGACGCCGATCCCGCAATGCCAGGCGAGGGTTGCCAATGCATTTGATTTTCCTGGATTTGTGCCTGCTTATATTCGCCCGCTTTTTTGTCGCGGTGTGGGACCTTTC
>CAZPWZ010000180.1:0-5519 GCA_964590675.1 uncultured Draconibacterium sp. | reverse complement strand
ATTGCAGGGACCAACCGCTCAAGTCTGTTTTTAAGCACGTAATCCGTTGCCCCATTTAACATCGCGTTAATGGCGATATCTTCACCCATTGTTCCTGAAACGAATATGAATGGGATATGAGCATATTTCTCCCTTACAACCTTTAGGGCTTTATTTCCATTGTAATCCGGTAGATTGTAATCAGCTAAGATAATGTCAATATGTTCTTTTTTAAGAACATTTAAGTAGTCTTTTTTGTTGTCGGTTAAAAAATATTCAAATGCAATGTTACTGCTTTCAATCATGGAGTGTATTAACTCTGAATCTTTTTCAGAATCTTCAAGATGCAGTATTCTTACTTTTTTATTCATATTTATTTTTTTACACTAACTTCCAATTTCTTCAATCGGGTTTCTCCGCTTTACCTTCAATTGTTTAAAATGTGAAGGAGTAAGCCCGGTGACTTTTTTAAATTGATTGGAGAGGTGTGCCACACTACTGTAGTTCATCTTCCAGGCAATCTCTGTGATATTGAGTTCATCGTAGATGATCAGTTCTTTGATCCGTTCAATTTTATGAGCGATGATGAATTGTTCGATGGTCGTACCCTGGATCTCAGAAAATAAATTTGCCAGATAGGTGTAATCGTGATTCAATTTCCCGCTTAAAAAATCAGAGAAGTTCATTTTATTGGGTTCATTGGAATAATGAACCATTTCAATGACGGCATTCTTTATTTTCTCAATCAGAACCGATCTTTTATCGTCCATTAATTCAAGTCCTGATTCACGTAAAGTCATGGCCAGGCTTTCCCGCTGATCCGCAGAAATGGTCTCCATCACCTCGACTTCACCCAGATCGACTACAATAAAATGCAGCCCGAGTTTTTTCAAAGCCTCCTTCACCGCCATTTTACAGCGGGTGCTCACCATGTATTTGATAAATAGTTTCAAGGTTGATTATTTTTTAGACTCTCACAATTCGAAACTGCCCAATATTGGTGCAAAGTTGCAAGCCATATTCATAAAAAAAATTACATTATTTTTATTAAAACTTACATAATTCACACATTTTCCTTGCCATTATTCAACCGGGTGGATCGGTCAAACTTGAGTTTCTATCAAATGAATCTGTCGATTTGGTCAGTTATATCGGCTGGTTGAATAAACACGTTTACTGTGCTTTGTATGCACTGTGACATGCTTTCGCGCCTGCGTACCAAGGAGGTTGTCTGAACTTTTATACTTCTCCATGATGAGCCTGGCCAGCAGGTAACTTACCGTTGATTCTGCCCCCTGGTTAAGGTTCACATGCGTCTCCTCCAGGCCGTCATAGCATCCGCCCGTGCACGGATTGTAAACGATCTGGCGCAGCCGGTTTTTCCCCAGAAACCAGTTGAAGGCTGTTTCCATCTTCAGCCGGATGTTCTCACCCATAAATACATCGTAAAACTTGCTCAAAGTCATGATGGTGTATGCAACATCAATCGGTTGTTCCCCAAACTGGCCCCGTTCATCTCCTTTTTTAAACCAGGTTTTGTTGGAAATTACTTCGATCCCGTTTTCACCAAAGGTTTGTGAAAGCAGGAAATGCAGGGAAGATAATGCGATCTCCTTATAGGCTGGATTTCTCGTCAGCAGCCAGGCATATAACATCGCTTCAGGCAGGATGCTGTTGGCATAAGTTAAATAGCTTTCAAACCACTGCCACTCAGGGTTCGATTCGTGCCGGTACATCTGGACCAGCCGGTCAGCGAGCACGGTCAGAAGGGCTAGATTCTCGGGTGACTTATTCACACTCCGGAAAAGATAAATCCCTTTTATTACGAATGCCATCGCCCGTGTCGAATGCAAAGTGCTTATGTGTGTGATGGCCTTTGCCATCATGGTTTCAGCCTCCGATACGAACTTTGCCGGCAGTTTGCCATGCATTGACGCAGAGAAACCCAAAGCCCAGATTGCACGTCCGTTGGCATCGTCGAGATTTACCGTTTGGTTCTGACTGGTAAACCTGTTATCCTTGTCAACATAGTTCAGAAAATCGCCCGCAGGTTGCTGACAATGCTTAATGAATGCGAGATACCTGTTTATTTCAGGTACAATCTCTTTATTCCCGGTCAGATTAAAGTACATACAGGTGGCGACCAGGGCCCGGGCATTATCATCCAGGGTATAGCCGGAACTGATATCGGGCTGGTTGATTTTCGAAAACTGAATGATCCCGGTGCTCGTCGTCATTTTCCCGACATGATTCAGGTTGATGGGAGGGAGGTCATACTGAAGATCAATATCATTCCCGGCAATTTTTTCAAGAAGCATGGCATGGGCCACTGCTGAATTTTCCCAGGAGGAAGAAATGATTTTCTCCAGTGTATTTGTACCCATATTCCGGCGGTATGGTTCATCCCCGAGCAACCGGTTCACGGCCGCCGCCAGCTGTTGTGAGTCGTGGAAATCGAAGATTATGCCTGTATCCCCGTTCAACACCTCTTTTGCATGGGGAATAGGGGTGGAGACGATAGGGCAGGCACAACTCATGGCATATACAAAAGTGCCGCTTACAGCCTGGTTGGGGTCATTGGAAGTAAAAAGGTAAATATCGGTAAGCTGAAGATATTCTAGCAGGTCAGGCAAAGCGAGATAGCTGTTTATAAATTTCACATTGTTCCCAAGCGAGTTTTTTTCAACCATTTGCTCAAGCATTTCACGGTACTTTTCTCCTTCATGCTTTTTGACTTCAGGATGCGTTTTTCCTATTACGAGGAATAAAACCCCGGGAAATTGCCTGACAATGGCCGGTAATGCTTCAAGTGTTGTTTCTATTCCTTTCCCCGAGCTAAGCAGGCCGAATGTAGTCAGGATTTTCCTTCCTTCCAGCCCGTATTTCCTTTTCAGGAATTCCTGATTCAAATGAGGTACCAGATGCGTTCCGTGGGCAATGACCGTTATTTTATCCAGTGGCACATGATAGACCTCCGTTAACAACCTGGCCGACGAATTTGTCATTACAACGATGGAATCGCAGGCAGCTTCGATTTTTTTTATTTTCAATCTCAACTGGATGTCCGGATTTGGCAGTACGGTATGAAACACAATCACGACTGGCTTTGAAAGTTCATTCAGGAATTGAAGAAATGTATATTCCTGCATGTTGTAAAAACCAAATTCGTGCTGTACAAGGACGATTTTAATTGCGGGGTCGTTATTGATTTTTGAGGCCAGTTGCTTATACCTGGCGGCTATTGATGTCTTCAGAATATATTTTACTTCACCCGGGTAGGAATAATTAGTATCGTTCGATTCCAGGGCACAAACTTTAAACGTGAAAGAACTGCTGAATTTTTTATTAAGTGCCATTATCAAATCCTGGGAATAGGTGGCTATGCCGCATTCCCGGGGTGGATAGGAGGTAATGAACAAGATTTCGGCCGGGATAGCGGCCGGGGTTTTATTTTCCATCTTTCCTGGTATAAGTAAGCAATTCGGCCACCAGGTCGGGCAAATTCACCGAAGCGCAGGCAATCAGGCTGTCGGCAGCCCCGTAATAGATAAACAAGGTATTTCCAAATAACGCAGTTCCGGTAGGAAAACAAACATTATTAACCTCACCGATCAGTTCCCATTCATATTCCGGTGAAAAAAGGGGAAAAGGCAACCGGGCTATTTCCAGGGAAGGATCTTTCAGATCCAGCAGGGCCGCACAGGCAGAGTACACCCGCCCTTTTTTTGTTTCCTGCACCCCATGATAAATCAGCAGCCATCCGTCTTTTGTTTCAATCGGTGGGCAGCCACCGCCAATGTAGCTTGACTCATGCGGATAAACAGGATCCATCACGATATCGTCCTGCATACTGAGGAAGTACTTTTCCCAAAACTCCCTGGTGAGATCCTTCAGGCTGCTTACAGCAACAATCTGAATGCCGGGCCTGATGCGGTGAAGAAAGACCAGGTTCCCATCGATCCTGCGGGGGAAGAAAATGACATTTTTATCCCAAAGCATGATTTTCTTATCAGGATCCGCCTCCTGGTAGTAAAATTTATGATTCCGGTAATAATTTTCATTTACTTTTCCCGCCGATTCTGCCAGGTAAACAAATTCTGCATAGGTAATCGGTGGAACTACGAGCCCGTGTTTTTTAAAATGGAGCAGGTCTTTTGAAGTTGCAACTGCGCCGCGTGCATTTGTTCCGTCGTACCCCGTATAACTCATGTAGTAGAGGTCATCAATTTTTACGATGCGGGCATCTTCGACACCCTGCGATTCATATTCAAATTCGGGAACCATGAAGGGCTTGTCCCACCGCTCGGCAACAGTCAGCGGTCCATCAAGCCTGCAATACCCTATACTTGAGTAATTCCCTTTTTTGACCGCCCGGTAAAAAATATGCACAAAGTCCCCTTCACGTAAAACGGCAGGATTCAGGACGCCTTCGTTTTCAAATTCCATCCCAGAAGGTGCCAGTAATACACCTGTTTTTTTTACCTCAATCATAAAGGCTTTCTTTTAAGATTTTTTGAAATCGGTTTTATTTTTAAAATCGGTTTGATATTCAAAATATGCGGCATCGTGTCGCCTAATAAAAATCCCCAGGGTTTCAGGGAATCGATGTGGTCGAATATGAGTTTAACAATTGCCAGGAGTGGAATGGCAAGGAACATCCCCGGGATTCCCCACAATGCATTCCCGGCAAGTACCACGATGATTGAGAAAAGTGCGTTGATTTTCACTTTTGAGGCGACTATTTTTGGAACGATGTAGTTGTTGTCGACCAATTGAATGAAGTAATAGGCTGCAAGAACGTATACTGCATACCATGCTGTCGATTTGGTGACCAGGGCGATCATCATAGGCAATGCCACAGCCACAAGTCCGCCGATGTATGGTATGAGGTTGAGCAGGGCGCCGATGACACCAAGCAGGATCGCGTAATCAATTCCCAGGATCAAAAGGGCAACCGAATTTAAAGTTGCTACCATGGCAGCCTCGATAACCAGTCCGAAAAGATATCGCTGAACAACGTTTTTGGTTTGTGTGACAATCTCGCTCACCTTTGTTTGGTGACCGTCAGCAAAAAGCTTATGGATGAAATCGAGCAGGAGGGGTTGATAAAACAGGATCAGGAAGACGTAAAGGGGTATCAGAAATAATATTACGATCGCATTACCGACCGTGAGGAGCGTTTGTCCGATTGCGGCGCCACTGGTATTGAAAAACTCCCCTTTGGTCTCAATGATCCAGTTGTGGATTTTACGCGGATTTATATCGAAATAAGCGGATGCCCAAAGTGTGGTATCGTTGATGATCAGGGTAAATTTGTCGACCAGCAGGGGCCATGATTCGCTGAAGCGGCTTAACTGCGAGAAGAGGAAGGCCCCAAATGCAACGATGACCAGCAGGCTAAGGATCAGCGCAAATAAAATGGCGATAATCCTGTTGATTTTATGCCGCAAAAAAAAGTTCACCACCGGCTGAAGCAGGATAGCAATCAGTATTGCGAAAATAATAGGCACGATGATGCCCTGGGCGATGTACAACATCGC
>CAZPWZ010000179.1:0-5544 GCA_964590675.1 uncultured Draconibacterium sp. | reverse complement strand
CTGGAAACGGGGCCTGGATTACGGCGACCCAATCGACTGGAAGCGGATCAGGTTCGGCGACCGTGACGTGGGAGCAGAACCCGTTGACCTCGGCGCACTCTGATCGTGCATTGATTGCCGGAAATCACTTCACGGTGAACCAAAATGGCGCGGTGCCGGCCACGTGCCCTAGCTTTTGAGTCAGTCCCGGCTCAGTAGCTCCCACAGCAGATGCAGGCCCGGGGATATCCATATGTGGTATTGTACCGGTGCCGATCCTGGGATCCGTTGCAACCAATTATACCACGCTTCAATGGTTGACTTCAGGAACCGGAACCTTTGATAATGCAGCCATCCTACATCCGGTTTATACCCCCAGCCAGGGTGATGTGATCAATGGATTCGCCATACTTACTTTGACAGCCAATCCAGGTTCCAACTGTGCATTGGTTTCGGATACGATGAAACTTACAATCCGAACAGGTGCAGTAGCCAACGCGGGGCAGGATGCTGTGACTTGTCAAAATACACCGTATACCGTAACAGGAGCCTCAGTAACCTTTGGTTCCTCTCTATTGTGGACACACAATGGGCTGGGGACACTGACCGGAGCGACAATCATAAGCCCAACTTATACGCCGGATCCATCAGAATCAGGAACAATTGTGCTCACCCTGAGTGTTACAGGAGAACCTCCCTGCGGTTCGGCATCTGACCAGATGAACCTCACCATTAACAAACGGGTTGATGCCAGTGCGGGCAATGATGCCAGCATTTGTGAAAACCGGTCCTTTGTTCTTTCAGGTGCAACAGGTCAGAACTTTACCTCCGTGTTATGGACAACCACTGGCACCGGTTCATTCAGCGATCCAACTACCTTGAATCCGGTGTATACACCAAGCGCTGTGGATTTACTGACCGGGCATGTTATCCTGACCCTGACAGCCTACGGACAATTTTCATGCGGCAATGTGATCGATCCGATGACGCTGACCTTCATCAAAGCGCCCACTGCAAATGCCGGACCTGATCTGGCTACCTGTCCCGGACAACCAGTCACTGTTAGCCAGGCCGTTGCCCAGAACTTCAGTTCGCTGCTCTGGACACATAACGGTCTCGGAATATTGTCAGATGCCACCACGATATCGCCAACTTATACACCTGCGCCTGCGGAACAGGGAAAAATCACCCTTACTTTCAGCGTGCAGGGCATTGAAGGATGCAGCGATACCATAATTCACCGGCAGATGACGATTTCCATCAGCCCGCTGATCCTTGCCAATGCCGGGCCAAACCAGGCGATTCCCGCCGGGACCTCTACACGGCTATCCGGTAATGCTACAGGTGGCTCCGGTACCTTCGCTTATCAATGGCAACCGGCTACCATGGTGCTGGGATATACAACAGAAAATCCTGAAACGGTCATTCTGACAGAAGCGGTCCTTTTCACATTTACAGTCACTGACCTGGTGACTGGCTGTAAAGCATCAGATACGGTGAGGGTTGGCATCAGTTCTTATAACTTACCTCCTGTAGCTGTTGATGATTACGATACCACTGGAAGGAACATTCCTATTAATATCAACATCCTGAAAAATGATTATGATCCCGATGGAAAGATAACCAGTGTAACGTTATGTGGTGGCCCCTATAATGGAACAGTTATCCTGAACAGCGACAGTACGCTGACCTATTCACCCAAAGCCGGTTTTACGGGACTCGACTCCCTGTGTTATTATATTTGTGACAATGGAATACCGGTATTATGCGATACAGCAACTGTTTACATCCTTGTAAGTGGAGATGATCCGGCCAGTTGGCTGATCATTTATAACGTGATCACACCAAACGGAGATGGGGATAACGACAGCTGGATTATCGACGGAATTGAGAAATTTCCAAATAATTCTGTTGTTATTTTCAACCGCTGGGGAGACAAGATCAATGGGTACGAAAGGTATGACAATAAATCAGTCGTATGGAAGGGTGAAAATCTCCATGGTGACCTGGTTCCGGATGGTACATATTACTATATACTGAAGATCAATGATGGTGGAAGCAGAAACGGGTGGATTTTCGTGCGAAGAGGGAGTAAATGAAACTACACTGATTGAAAGTAACCAATTAGCTAAATGAAAAAATGGAATATCCGTCGTGACTGGTTCAGCATTTTTGAATGATGAACGACGGGTATTCCAAAAAGAGAATTACAGCGTAAAAGATAAAGATATGAAAAAAGCCTTGGCAATTGTCCTGTTACTAATCTCATCGATGACCTATGGGCAGCAGGACCCGTTGTTTACACATTACATGTACAACAAGCTTGCAATCAACCCTGCCTATGCCGGAAGCCATGATTTGTTTTCGGTTGAAGCCATCACACGACTTCAATGGGTTGGTATAAACGGAGGGCCCCGAACAATCTCGTTCACCGCGCATACACCGCTGAGGAATCCTCATATCGGCCTTGGCCTTTATGCATACCGCGACCAGCTTGGGCCAACGGTTGACTATGGGGCAATGGGCAATTTTACATACCGGGTTATCTTCGATCATAGTAAATTATGTTTTGGGATCAATGCCGGGTTTAAATATTACAACATCGATTTCACGATGTTAATACCAAAGGATGACGGTGATGTTGAGCTCATGAACCAGGTACAGAACAAAGCTGTTCCAGATGTTGATTTCGGGATTTATTATTATGCCCCTCATTTCTATGCGGGTTTATCCTCAAAGCATCTATTGCAAAACCAGATGTCAGTGTCAAGCGCACCTGCACCTGACTCAAAATCCAGCTTCACAAAACTTAAACGCCATTTTTATGGTATTGCGGGAGGGGCGATCCCCTTTTCCGAGAATCTTGTTTTTATGCCATCGATTTTGATGAAGTATGTTGAAGGAGCTCCATTTCAAACCGACATCAATGCCAGTTTTCTCATTCTTGACGTATTAACACTTGGTGCCTCCTTCCGGACCAATGCAGCCCTGGCTTTTCTTGTTGAGGTCAATATTACTCCTAACCTGTCGGTTGGATATTCCTATGATATCTGGTTTAATAGTTTGCAGGGTTATAACAAGGGCTCGCATGAGATCAGGATCGGGTATGATATTGATCTTTTTGAAAAATCACGCATGGTTACCCCAAGATATTTTTAACGTTAAACACGAGCAGTTCATGAAAAAGCGCATTCTTTTCTTAATCCTTTTTACCATTGCAGGAATGGTCAATTTGACTTTTGGTCAGGTAAGTAAGGCAAAAAAGCTAATGGCTTTGTATAATTATTCAGAGGCCTTGATTATACTGAACAAGACGATTCAGGAAGATGATGCTGACAAAAAGGAGGTTTCATTTCTTCTGGCTGAGTGTTACCGAAAACAAAATGATGTTCAGCAGGCTAGGGGATGGTATGTGAAAACCATCGAATACGGGCATACTGATTCCGCGACCCTGTTCAATTATGCGCAGATTTTGCGTTCATGCGGAGATTATCAGAAGGCAAAGGAAGTATTTTTGAAATACGGGGAGCAATTTCCACTTGATAAACGGGCTCATATCCTCGCAGGTTTCTGCGATAGCTCAATCTCCTGGAAGGATATTCCACCGGCATTTGAGATAAAAAATGCAATATCACTGAATTCAAAACAATCAGACTTCGGTCCGGTATTTTATGAAAACGGAATTTGTTTTGCATCCGACCGGCTGGCCTCAAAAAGCACTGACAACAAATATGGCTGGACGGGTAACGGGTACCTGCATCTGTTTAATGCTCAACCGGTTTTTATTGACGATTTCTACAACGATTATAAAGAATTGCAGCTGGCACCCCACCTGTTTAATCAGGCTTATCATGACGGTCCGGCAACTTTTAATATAAAATTTTCTGAAATATTCTTTAATCGTACTTTCGTTTACCGCGATAAAGGGAAAAAAGATCAGGACAGGATCAGGACACACTTGCTGAAAATATACAGCTCGCAGCTTGTTAAGCATAAGTGGACCGATCCTGTGCCGTTTTTCCTGAATAGCAATGAATACTCCATCGGGCATCCTGCACTGTCAAAAGACGGGAAAATACTTTTTTTCGTTTCTGATATGAAGGGAGGGTTCGGTGGGACCGATCTTTATATGTGCCGGCGGGAAGATGTTACATGGAGTCAGCCCATGAACCTCGGACCTGTTATAAATACTTTCGGGAATGAAATGTTCCCGTTCCTGGCCGAAAACGGTGATTTTTATTTTGCTTCTGACGGACATCCCGGATTTGGCGGTCTCGATATCTATTTTACACGGACATTGGTTGATTCAACCTGGCTTCGGCCGCAAAACCTGGGTCAGCCGGTCAATTCATCCTATGATGATTTTTCGCTCTGCATCTCCCGGAACAATCTGAATGGTTTATTCAGTTCAAACCGCCCGGGCGGACTGGGAAGTGATGATCTGTACCTGTTCCGGCGCATCGGAGAGGTACCCGCTCCGGTGAGTTTGATCTCCAAATCATTCCTTTCGGGGTATGTAAAAGATAAAACCAACCTCAAACCAATCAGCGGGGCAACCGTCTTCGTTCTTGATGTGTTAAAGGACCAGGCGCTCATACTGAAAACCGATTCCAGCGGTTATTACAGGCTGCCAGTCATTCCCGGGAGACCGTATCGCGTAAAAGCCATGCATTCGGGCTATATCGCCGATTGTTATCCATTTACCCCAGATACCCTGAATAAAATTGCCGAATATGCAGCTCCCCGTGATCTGCTTCTCGATCTGCTGCAGAATGACAAAACCTTCATCCTGGAGAATATTTATTATGATCTCGACAAATGGTTCATCAGGGCTGATGCACAACCTGCCCTTGATAAACTTGTTAATATTATGAAAGAAAACCCGGTTAACATTGAACTTGGTTCCCATACCGATTCCAGGGCATCTGAAGCCTATAATCTCGAATTGTCGCAGAAGAGGGCCGAATCGGCTGTCCGCTATATTGTGCTTCAGGGAGTTAATCCTTTACGCATCAAAGCCAAAGGATATGGCGAAACACAAATTGTAAACAGATGCCGCGATGGCGTAAAGTGCACCGAAGCCGAGCACCAGCAAAACCGGAGAACCGAATTCAAGGTGATTAGCTGGTACGTCGATACACTGGACGAAACCATCAATCTGTTGCGATACAAAAACGGCGAGGTTATGGATGCACGCATGTTGCCCGATAAATTCTTTGATCTCTGCCAATAGATTGGCCCGGCTGGTTGAGACTGGCATAAAAGTCCATCCCAGCTTCTCAATATTCCCGCTTCCAGGCATATTTTTTTTCTCAAACCTGCCTGGATAAAGAATAATTCAGTCCCGGAGACAGAAAATAATTCCGGCTGAGCTAATTCTGATTTCCTTTATCTTTATGGACTTGTTTTCGGGCTAATTTTAAAATGCCTGAAATGGGTTTAATCGTTGCCGGAAAACGGCAGAGGTCATTTTAAAGCATTGCATGTTTTGGAATTTTTAAGAATAACGCTATTACGTGGCAAATCAAATATATAAGCTGGATTCAGTTGAAAACTGTAATTATC
>CAZPWZ010000178.1:0-5569 GCA_964590675.1 uncultured Draconibacterium sp. | reverse complement strand
AAAAAAGTCACACCACCCGCGGGGTTTACACTCCAGGTGCCTGTTTCATTGATTGCAGGTGTGTTTCCCTGCATCGTAACAGGGGTCCCATAACATACGTTCTGCGCCGGACCGGCATTTGCAGGGGTAGGAGTCAGACTGGCGACAATGACAAGGGCATCATCCTGGTTGCTGGGACAAAAAGGCCCTCCGGAAATCAGCCACCTAAACCTGTATATTCCATTAGTCAATCCTGATATGCCCGTACTAGGATCATTTATGTCTGCAATGATTGCTGTATTTGGCCCATTTACCTGGCTCCAGGTGCCTGTACCAACAAAAGGAGTATTGGCCGCAAGATTGGTCGTGAAAACATTGCAGGCAAGGAGCTGGTTTGAACCGGCATTGCTCGCCGTCGGGGGCTTGGAGATAATTACATTCACATCGGCAATCACCGTGGAACAGCCTGTACCGACTCCCGGGGTCTTCTGAAAACGGATCACATAGGTCCCATTTATATTCAAGTGCGGTATGATCTGCGGTGACGCGGTTGCATTGGTGAAAGTTGTCGGAATGACCGGATAATAACTGTTGGTCGGCCCGCTGAGAATCTGCCACTGCACAGTTCCGTTGCCGCTGTCAGAATAAGTTACCGATGCAGTGCTGTCTCCGCACGGAACAATGATGTTCGGTCCATTGGTGATGGTTAGCGCGGGCGGAGTATTGTAAACCACATTCACGCTGGCCGTTGAGGTGCATCCGGAAACGGTACCTGAGATCGTGTAGGCAAAAGAATAGGTTCCGGTCCCTGATGGGACGGTGACGCTGGTTATTGGGGAAGTAGGTGATACGATCGTTGCGGCGGGACCTGAAGTCTGTGTCCAGAGAACAGTCTCCCCGGCATAGGTTGGGTTGTTGCCGGTTAACACAAAGGAGGTATGGGTGGGGTCACAAAACGAGAGCGACGAGGCGCTGGCGGTAGTGTTATTCTGCGTGGGAGAAGGCACAGTAATGATCACTTCGTCGTAACCGCTGACGCAAGGACCGGACACCGTCCAACGAAAGATATAGGTTCCGGTTATTAATCCCGAGACATTCGTATTATTGGAATTTGCACTGGAGAATGTTGGAAGATTTGGGCCGGTGATAACCGTCCAGACCCCGCTCTGTCCCTGTGCCGAATATCCCGGAAATGACCCCGCAAGCTGGGTGGAAGCATAAGCTGAATAACAATAACTGAGATTCTGGTCCGGACCGGCAGAAACGGGTGTTGTTCCTCCGCGGTTGGTTATGGTCACCTCATCAACGCTGGTACATGTCGGGGGAGGAACGGCCGAACCTGTAATAGTCCAGCGCAATACCGCGGTCTGTGATGCAGTTGGCGAAACTGTTACATTGCTGGTCGGGCTGCTGGGCGCAGAGAAGGAATATCCTGTCCCTGAAACGACAGTCCAGAGGCCTGTTTCACCTGAGCCAAGCGAACTACCCGAAAGTGTATGGGTACCAGGACAAACGGTCATATCGGCACCTGCATTCGCGGTGGAAATGGCCTTCACCGTATAGGTCACTTCATCCCAAGTTCTCGAACCATCCGAGCATTTACCGATCAACCTGAACTTGTAGGTATTGCCGCCCGTGAAGCCCACGACATCTGTAGTCAGATCGTATTTATTTAAAATGGTCACTGATGGACCACCCGACTGCTCCCAGTAACGCGGTTGAGGGCCCGGAAAAAAAAGTCCGCTGGCATTCCCGTACAGTGTCAGGGTGCTGTTAGCACACACCACCTGGTCGACTCCCGCATTCACGGTGCAATTCTGTGCCCCAGCTATATCCGGGAATCCCATAATACATAAAATCGCCAATACAGCCGATAGGAATGATGGGACTTTAAATATTTTACGAACCGAATTGATGTGTGTAGAAACCTTCATAATAATTAATTTTTATCAAACCAAAACAACTCTACTGGATACCGTAACATACGTATATTAAGGACCGCAATCATAAAAAACTTTTTCCTTTTTCTTTATCTTTTTTGAAGCTGCCAACAACCTCGTGCTCACCAGAAATCCGGCCCACAATCAACCATGTTTTTCACCAATATACAAATCTATATTTTTAAATGTTAAATTTAAAACAAGAAAAAGGAAATGTAGCCATTTATTTAGTAAGTGTATCTATTTCGCTGGTAACTGTCGCGTTTAAGGCAATTGTTAAAGATATAACAATATATTTTGCATCCCTCCCACTCCGGAGATTTTAACACATTTTAACATATCGCTGTTTTCCCCATATCCTATGGTAGTATTTATTTTTTCGGGTCCTGTGGAAGATCCATAAATTAAGCCGTATTCAGCCATCCTGTCAAAGATTCTTTACCTTTGCGCTATGCTTAAAGAGTTTAACTCCTTTGTTTCAGAACACGAACTGGTTGCAAAGCATCATCGAATCCTGCTCGCTGTCAGTGGCGGCATCGATTCGGTAGTAATGGCTGAATTGTTTTACAAGTCAAAAATCAAATTTGGCATAGCACATTGCAATTTTGATCTCCGTGGCGCTGAAAGCGATGACGATGAAGAATTCGTGAAAGCCCTGGCCGAAAAATACCGGGTGCCTTTTTATACCATTAGGTTCGACACCGCTTCATTTGCCCGGATGAAAGGCATTTCAGTCCAGATGGCGGCAAGGGAACTGAGATATGAATGGTTTGAATTCATCCGGGCGCAGGAAAAATTTGACCGTGTGGCCACAGCCCACCACCTCGATGACCAGGTCGAAACATTTTTCATCAACCTTATCCGGGGAACTGGTATTGCAGGACTTCATGGCATCCCGCTCAGGCAGGGAAATGTAATTCGCCCCCTACTGTTTGCATACCGGGAAGACATCACTGAATTTGCCCGGTCAAATCAGCTTCATTACCGATCCGACAGCAGCAATGCCTCTACAAAATACCTGAGAAATAAAATCCGTCATGAATTGATCCCGGTGATTCACGAAATGAACCCGGACTTCACCAACCTGCTTACCACGACCATCAGGCGGATCGCAGATATTGAACGGATTGCCGACCAGGCAATTAAGGATTGGCAGTCGAAAGTGATGAAAAAAACTGGCTCAGGATTCATAGTGGACATCCATGCACTCAATAACTCCGAACCACTCATGACCCTGTCGTGGGCATTACTCTCCCCATTCGGATTCAACCAGAGCCAGGTTGGCAACATCATCAGCTGTGTCAGGAATGACAACGGCAATGAGAGCAGCAGGATCTTTCTTTCTGCATCCTGGAGGCTCGTAAAAAACAGGCAGCAACTGATAATTGAGCCATTACAGAAAAAAACTCCAGGTAAAAAAATCCTCATCCCGGATTTCAAAAAACGGAAATCACTGAAGAGTCCTGTTCCACTTGTCTTTATAAAATACGAAAATCCTTCGCGTTACGATATCCCAATCTCAAAAACGGCGGCCAGTCTCGACGGTGATAAAATTTCCTTCCCGCTCTGCCTAAGAAAATGGGAACCCGGTGATGTTTTTTATCCCTACGGATTAAACCGGAAGAAAAAACTGAGCGACTTCTTTATCGACCAGAAGTTCTCACTCCCCGAAAAGGAGAACTGCTGGCTGTTATGTTCAGAAAAGAGAATTCTCTGGATCATCGGTCATCGCATCGACCATCGGTTCAGGATCACATCAAAGACAAAGCGAATTCTGAATATCATGACAACTGCAACGCCCGACGCTTAACCAGCGTCGCGACTTTTACGATCATTAAGGTCATCACGATTTCATCACGGTTGTCGCGACTGTCACGATCGTTAAGGCCGTCACACTATAGTCACGACCATCACGACTGTCAGGAATTCGTCACGGCTGTCACGATTTCATCACTACTGTCACGATTTCATCACGATTTTGTCATGATTTTCTTTAAATTTGCACCTCCATATCAATCCCTGTTAATATAATCTGAAATATGAAAAAGGTATGTCTTGGCCTGCTGGCCTCACTACTTATCCCGGTTTTAGCATTCTCACAAATCCTTGATCCCGTAAAATGGAGCTTTAAGGTTGAACAGGTTAAACCAGACGAGGCAACTTTGGTCATGACCGCGAAAGCTGATCCGGGCTGGCATGTTTATTCCCAGGACATTCCCAAGGGAGGCCCCATCCCAACGACCTTTTCATTCACAAAAAGCAAGCACTTTGAATTGGTTGGCAACGTGCAGGAACCTAAGGCGATTGAGGAAAACGATCCCAATTTCGACATGATCCTCAAGTTTTTTGCAGACAAAGTCGTGTTCAGGCAAAAAATCAAAGTATTAAGCCAGAAAGATTTTGTGGTCAAGGGAGTCGTTAACTTTATGTGCTGCGACGACAAACAGTGCCTGCCTCCCAATGATGTCGATTTTGAACTCACCGTCAAGGGTAATCCAAATGCAGTTGCAACTGTTGTCAAAGCAACTGCTGACTCATCTATGACTGCAGCCCATGACGATTCAATCAAAGCGGCAAGCGCCGCCACTGCCAGATTGGATTCTGTTGCCAAACAGGATCAACAGGCCAAATTCGTCGAGACCGATGCCGACAAGGCAGCCGATCAGTCACTGCTATGGTTTTTCCTTATCTCCTTCCTGGCGGGACTTGCTGCCATCGTTACACCTTGTGTGTTCCCGATGATCCCGATGACTGTGACTTTTTTCATGCACGATACTACCAGCAAACGCAAAGCACGAATGGAAGCCATTGTTTACGGTTTATCCATCGTGGTAATTTATACAGTTATTGGTACTGTGGTTGCCGTCACCCTCGGCGCCAATTTTGCCAATTTCCTCAGCACCCACTGGATCCCCAATGTTTTCTTCTTCCTGATTTTCATGGTATTTGCTGCATCCTTCCTGGGAATGTTTGAAATTACCCTTCCGAGCTGGATCGTCAATAAAGCCGATAAAAAAGCCGACAAAGGCGGTTTTTCAGGAGCCTTCTTTATGGCATTTACACTGGTCCTGGTCTCATTTTCCTGCACAGGTCCTATCGTCGGAGCCATCCTTGTGAAATCAGCCGGCGGTCATATTTTGCTGCCCATTATCGGCATGCTCGGTTTCTCTCTGGCTTTTGCCCTTCCATTCGGCCTGTTTGCTTTCTTTCCATCCTGGTTGTCAGGCCTCCCCAAATCGGGCGGCTGGCTGAATTCAGTAAAAGTCGTGCTCGGATTTCTCGAACTGGCGCTGGGACTGAAATTCCTGAGCATCGCCGATCAAACCTACCACTGGCATATTCTCGACCGTGAAATTTACCTTGCCTTCTGGATCGTGATCTTCTTCCTCATGGGAATGTATCTCCTGGGCAAATTAAAATTCAACCATGACTCGGATCAGCCGTTCATCAGTGTGCCCCGGATCAGCCTTGCCATCGTGGTGTTTTCATTTGTCGTGTATATGATCCCCGGGATGTGGGGAGCACCGCTTAAAGCGTTGTCCGGATATCTTCCGCCAACAACCTACCAGGATTTCGACATCAATGCCATTGTAAAATCCGAGGTCAGTGCTGCCAGTTTGGGAGGCGGTGCGCCATCAACCCTGTTCGAT
>CAZPWZ010000177.1:0-5577 GCA_964590675.1 uncultured Draconibacterium sp. | reverse complement strand
GGATCAGTTTGTCGGCCGTATTGAACTTGGCAAGCGTTCGCCAACAGGCTGGGTGAGCGAAAAGACCCTAGATCAGCGGTCGGCGCTTCACAAATTCTCGCGCTCGTCCTGAAGCGGGATCTCGAATTTTTTCCATCGCCAATGCCAAGGTTTGATCGGCTTGATAGTTTCGGCAATAACACCAGTCATTCACTCTGAAAGCGTTACGGCGGTGGGTTTTAATACTATCAGCCGCGATGACCGCGCACCGCCAGTCTCTACGCAGTCAAATCGAAACTTTCCGATCCCTGGTGTTCGGCTGTAAACCGGGCAAAACCATGACTGATCTCAATCTCGTTTCCCCTGACGACCCACAGGTACTTTTTCAACAGGTCATAAACCACATCTTCGTTTTCCGATTCAAAGAAATCCCCCGGTTTCTTGAACCGGGGATCCGGGTTTTTCGACTTTTGGTAACGGGTATACAATATGTCGGGTTCATCAATGTTAAGCTTGTTGAAATCAAGGATCCTCCGGTTGAAAACCTTCTTGAGATCGATCCCGGTAAATGTAAGCCGCGGCAGGTGGACCAGCATCGTATTGCGCCGGTTGTCTTCCTTCAGCAAATTCTTCCTCCTGTCGGGGAAAATACTTGCGTCATGCACATCGATAAGCGATTTCTTTGTGGAAAACTGAATGGCAGAGGCACTGATATAATGGATGCCGTCGCGTAAAAACAGCGAGATATTGGCAATATCCAGTTCTATGGCCCGGGAATAAAAAATCCTGGATTGATCCAGGTGTGTGACTGAATCAAGACGGAACTGGTTTAATTCCAGGTTGAAGTTGCCGATTTTCAATTCCGGTTTGGCATCTGCGGTGCTGCCGAAAAATTCAAATGAACCGTTTTTAAGTGAAAGTGAGTCAATGTCGATGAATTTGAGTTCCCGGGCAACAACCGTATATAATCCGGCAAGTGTTATTTTTTTCCTTGACTTTTTATGGACAACCGTTCCCGGTGAAGTTTTGTTCCGGTAAACCCGTATCAGGAAATCGGCCAGGTGCACACCTGAAACTTCAACTTTCCGGTCGGTCATGGCCCTGTACAGGTCGATACCACTGATAGAAAATGCCGGAAGGTCAATCCGGAACAAATCGCCGCCATTGATATGCCTGATCTTGTCCAAATCGGGTACGAGGGAGGCTTTTTTACCGTAAAGAACCGAATCGGTGAGTGAAAAACCAATTTCATCCGCTTTGAGAGAATATAGGCTGTCGGCAAGATAATATTCAAAATTGTGAACGACCAGGTCAATATCCCGGGAATAAAAAACCCGTTCACGGTTGTAATAGCTGAAAGGATTCACGGAAACATCCTTTAACCGGGCGCTGTATTCATATTCCCCGGTTGTTTGCTTTCCCGTTTTCCCGGAGGAGGAGGTCAGGAAAAGGCCATGGTTCACCTTTACGGAATCAATGTGAAAATCGCTGAAAAAACCGGAAACAGCCGGGTAAAGATCTTCATAAACCACCTTCCACTTGTTTCGTTTGGCCGAAATGGTGTCGGGAAATCCAACGATGCTGAGCTGAGGATGGTCGATAACCAGCTGGCGGAAGTTTATGCGCTTTCCGGCATAGATCTGCCTGAAGTGGAGCTTGTCGATGGTGAGGGATGTGAAGGAGAGCTTATATAGCGCCCTGGCCACTTTCCCGCCGGACTTAAGCCGCTGATATTGCACTGTATCGGGGGTCAGTTCAAAACTATCGATTACGAGCTTTCCGGTAAGGATGTTCAGGTTGAGTTTTTTAAAATCGGCGGAATACAAACTGTCGCTTGACAGCAGGATTTTATCCTGCAGATATTTTCTTAAAAACCGTTCACCAAAATAATTGAAACTAAAAAACAGTGCGGTGAAGGCGCTAATAAGCAGGAAAAACAGGCTTGCCAGGATGATCAGCCAGGCTCGTGGCCGGCCCTTTTTCGGAGCTGGGCTATTTTGAGAATCCTGGGTGTCCATCGAGCGGCTATGTTGGTGTATCAAAGGTATACATTTTCGTGGTTCGGACGAATTGACTAATTTTGCAGGTGCTTATGGCGAGATAATTCACTTATTACTTATATCAGGCATCCAATGGATTACAATTTCCCGGAAATCGAAAAAAAATGGCAGCAGTACTGGGTTGATCATAAAACCTTTAAAACCGATACCGATCCTTCCCGTCCCAAGTATTATGTTCTCGATATGTTTCCATATCCGTCGGGGGCTGGCCTGCATGTGGGGCATCCATTGGGATATATTGCATCCGACATCTATTCGCGCTATAAAAGGCTGAAGGGATTCAACGTACTGCATCCGATGGGATACGATGCGTTTGGACTTCCGGCGGAACAATATGCCATTCAAACCGGCACCCACCCTGCAGTGACTACTGAAAAAAATGTAGCCCGTTACCGGGAGCAGATGGATAAAATCGGCTTTTGCTATGACTGGGAGCGGGAGGTGAAAACCAGCGATCCTGATTATTACAAGTGGACCCAATGGACCTTCATCCAGCTTTTCCATCACTGGTACAATAATAAATCGAATAAGGCGGAATCCATTTCATCGCTGGTACAAGTTTTTGAAACGGAGGGCAACACCACGATCGACGCCGCCATGACCCAGAACTGGTTCAAGGAGCTGGTAAAGAAAGATGCCACTTTCCCCGGGGACTGGGATGGATCTTTTTCGGCGGTACAATGGAGGTCGTATTCCGAAAAGCAGCAGCAGGAAATCCTTATGAATTACCGCCTCGCCTACCTTTCGGATGCAATGGTCAACTGGTGCCCCGATTTGGGAACCGTACTTGCCAATGATGAGATTGCGAATGGTTTTTCAGTTCGCGGCGGCCATCAGGTGGAGCGCAAATTGATGCGGCAATGGTTCCTGCGCATCACGGCTTATGCACAGCGGCTGCTCGACGGCCTTGTCTCTGTTGAATTCTCCGATTCCCTGATGGAGATGCAGCGCAACTGGATCGGCCGTTCAGAGGGGGCCGAGATCCACTTCCCGCTGAAAGACCACGATATCACATTGAATATTTTTACAACCCGCCCCGATACCATTTTCGGTTCAACTTTCATGGTACTGGCTCCTGAACATGAACTGATAGCGAAGATCACCACTCCCGAACGCATGGATGCCGTCAGGCAGTATCTCGATATGACTAAAAACCGCTCAGAGCGTGAAAGGATGGCCGAGGTGAAAAAGATAACCGGCGAATTTACCGGGGCATACTGTCTTAATCCGTTCGACGGCACGCCAATTCCGGTCTGGGTTGCCGATTATGTGCTGGCTGGTTACGGAACCGGCGCCATCATGGCTGTTCCGGCACACGACAGCCGGGACTATGATTTTGCAAAACATTTCGGGCTTCCCATCACCGAAGTCGTATCGGGAGGCGATATCACCCAGGGTTCCTATGATGCAAAGGACGGCATCCTGGTGAATTCCGGTTTCATCAATGGCATGCCGGTGAAAGAGGCCATCAGCGCGGTGATTGGTCGCATCAATGAAATGGGGATCGGCAAAGGAACGATCAATTTCCGTCTCCGCGACGCGATTTTCAGCAGGCAACGTTACTGGGGAGAACCCTTCCCGGTTTATTTCAAAGATGGGATTGCCTGCACACTCGACGAAAGTGAACTTCCGCTCCGCCTTCCCGAGGTGGATGCCTACCTGCCAACCGAAACGGGTGAACCTCCCCTGGCCCGGGCTAAAAACTGGACCACCAAAGAGGGTTATCCGCTCGAAACCAACACCATGCCGGGTTTTGCCGGTTCCAGCGGATATTATCTCCGTTACATGGATCCGCATAACGATGAGGAATACTTCTCGAAGGAAGCGGTAGGATACTGGCAGGAGGTAGACCTTTATATCGGCGGTGATGAGCATGCAACAGGCCACCTGATTTATTCCCGTTTCTGGAATAAATTCCTTTTCGACATCGGGCTTTCCATGAAAGAGGAGCCCTATAAAAAACTGATCAACCAGGGAAAGATCCAGGGCAGGTCAAGCCTGGCATACCGGATCAAGGGAACCAGTACTTTTGTTTCGGCAGGGTTGAAAGATCAGTACGATACAACAGAAATGCATGTGGATGTGAGCATGGTCGACAATGACATCCTCGATACAGATGCTTTCATCAGATGGCGTCCCGATCTCGCGGGTTCGGAGTTCATCCTCGAGGAGGGCAAATATCATTGCGGTTATGCCGTGGAAAAGATGTCGAAATCGCTTTACAATGTTGTAAATCCCGACTACCTGATCACGAAATATGGCGCCGATACCTTCAGGCTTTATGAAATGTTCCTCGGGCCGCTTGAACAATCCAAGCCCTGGGATACGAACGGCATCGAAGGGGTATTCCGGTTTATACGCAAATTCTGGCGATTGTTCCACGATGATCAGAATAATTTCCGTGTTGATGATGGTGTTCCCGGTGCAGCCGAATTGCGCGTGCTTCATAAAACCATTAAAAAGATCCAGGAAGATATCGAGCGGCTCTCATTTAATACCGCTGTAAGCACCTTCATGATCTGCGTGAATGAACTCACGGAACTGAAATGCAGCAAGCGCCTCATCCTGAGCGACCTGGTAGTTCTTATCGCATCCTACGCACCACACATTTCCGAAGAATTGTGGAGCCTTCTTGGGCATACAGGAAGCGTGTCGTTAGCCAGGTTCCCGGAATTCAGGCCCGAATACCTGATTGAAAATACTTTTGAGTACCCGGTTTCGTTTAATGGTAAGACAAGGTTCAAATTAGAACTGCCGGCCGATTTAACCATCCCGGAAATCGAAAAAGCAGCGCTTGAAGCCAAAGAATCAGAAAAATGGTTGCAGGGAAAACCACCGAAAAAGGTAATCATCGTCCCGAAAAAAATAATCAACATCGTGGTTCAGGGATGAACCATTGCTGGTTTGCGGCGATTTTTATCCTATGGTTCACTGTTCAGGGGTCCCTTGTACAAGTTTGCGCCCAGCCGTTCACACCGGTAAGGAACGATGCCTTTACCCGCGGTGAAAAATTGAAGTTCCGCGCCTGTTACGACTCCTATCTCACCGGAAAAGTGACTGCCGGTATTGCCACCCTGGAGGTCAGCCACAAACAGCAACAGGTAAATGAACGCAATGTTTACCACATCATCGCGGAGGGGCGGTCGAAAGGGGCATTCAACTGGTTCTTCAAGGTCGAAGATCGCTTCGAGTCCTTTATCGATGAGGAATACCTGTTTTCATGGTCATTTACCAGGCGCACCCATGAGGGAGATTATAAGTACCAGGATGATGTTAAGTTTAACCAGTATTCAGGTACAGCGCTCAGCACCCGCGCCAATAAAAATATTCCCGCCGGCACCCAGGATGTGCTTTCTGCCTTATATTATGCCCGCACACTCGATTTGACAAACCTCCAAACCGGCCAGCATATACCCATTGCATTTTACCTTGACGACTCCTTGTATATTTCCCAGGTTCAATATGCCGGCCGTGAGGAGGTGATCATCGACCTTGGCCGGTTCCGCTGCCTGCGATTCAAACCCATGGTGGCGACCGG
>CAZPWZ010000176.1:0-5611 GCA_964590675.1 uncultured Draconibacterium sp. | reverse complement strand
GAAAATGTAGTTTTTTTCGCTGACCATGATCTGATAAAGGATCTCCTGCTGCTGGTAGCGGTTTTTTATGATGAAATTATTCCCTGCAAGCAATTCGATCTGTGCCTGGACCTTATCATGATCAGCATTCCTGGCCAGGTCGATCTCGAGGGAGGTGCGTTCATCATCATAGTCCAGGATTTTTTTTGCAAACCTTAAAGGCAGGATGGCATACTTGATATCGTAGTCATACTGGATCTGGAAGAATCCTGACGGAAAAATAACATCGGTGTTGAATGCATTTTCAAAACCACCGGAAAAGGAGGCATCCCGGCGCGGTACATACACCGAGATCGGGTGGAGATAATCCTGCAGATTGCAACCCAGCGTTGCCGCAACACCATATCCCAGGATCGCAAAATCCTGCTCACCCTCCTCCAGGGTAAATGTGCCTTCCACGATCATGGTATCGAGCCCGCTCATTTTCCTGTACGATTCACTCACTCCCTTGATGGTGACGATGCTCTGATTATCCTTGTATTTCATCAGGGCGTCCTCTTCAATCACTTCGGTTATGTGGATCACGCCCGGGATCTTGCGGATCTTATCGATGGGAAGGCTGCTGAGGTCGAAGGTTTTTCCATGGCTCGCCGTGATCTGCATGCTGGGATTGAATGAACTGAACAGGGAAACAACCAGTTTGTCAAAGCCGTTGAATACCGAAAGCACGATAACCAGTGCCATGGCTCCGATGGCAACACCAACCACCGATATACCCGAAATGATATTGATGATGTTGTGCGATTTCTTTGATACCAGGTACCTTCGGGCGATATAGAAAGGAAAGTTCAAAGGAATTTACGATTTACGATTTACGATTTACGATTTTTTTCGTCCCGTGTCCCGTGTCCCGCGTCCCGTTTTTTCGTTTCGCGTTTCGCGTTTCGCATTTTGCATTTTTGTATTTCCTTACTTCCATGCCTTGACGATCAGCCCGGTACCGGTTTTATGTTTTCCGCGGATATCAAGCCAGTTGCAGAAAAATGCCAATGGATAGGTTGCCAGGTAATAGAACGGTAGCAGGATGAAGAACAGTTTGGAGGTGTTCAGCATCAGGATCGGATACTTCATCGAAAGCCGCCATGCAATTTTACCCGGGGTTCCGTAAGTATAGCGTGCTTCAGTTTTTTGAAACCCTGCACGGTTCAGCTTCTCCTGAATGTCGGTAATGTTATATCCATCGCGGACATGCTCATCAATAAATGATTCTCCCTCCTCATGATCATGCACATCGGAACCACCCTGGTCCGATGGCGTTGAAATCAATAGCATGCCGTCCTGCGTCAGCGAATCGAAAAAATTCCGGAAAACAGCTTCATCATCGGCAATGTGTTCCATAACATCCACGGAGAGAATAAGATCAAAGCGGTCGGGCTTGGTAAACTGCGTCAGGTCGGCCTTTTCGAAAAGCACGTTCTTTCTTCCCGCCCGGGTGAAAAATTCATTGCAGTCGTCGATCTGTTCATCCTTCACATCCACGGCATCAACAAACCAAAGGGGATTGAGCCCGGTCAGGAAATAGGAGTATTGACCGAATCCGGAGCCTGCATCCAGGATGAAACGTTGTCGCTGGGTGGCCGGGATGGGCGTGCTGAGGGCCCAATGGCGGATCTCTTTTTTAACATGCATGCCCGTAATAATAGCAAATCCAGTAATTTGTAAAATAAAATCCGCAGGAACGGAGAGCTGTTAAATACCTTGCCCAGCGATTTTTTTATCGGGTCGTACTGCATATGGTTAATTCAAAGTTCAAAATTCAAATCCAGTCAGACTGACGATCTGTCCACCCCGTCCACTAATCCACATGTCCACCTGTCCACCTGTCCACTTGTCCACCTGTCCACCGGTACATCGTCTACCCGTCCAACTGCTCACTGTAACAACTTATCAATGTTCTCAATATAATCCAATGAATCATCCAGGAAAGATTGAAGTTCGGGCATGACACGAAGCTGGTTATGGACGCGCTGCGCCAGGTGATGACGAACCTCCCGGCCATGATGTCGTATTTTATCAAGTAAAACCTGCTTGTCGGTGGTGATAAAAAGGCTCAGGTGGACTTTGGCAATGGCAAGGTCCTTGCTCACCTGGACTTTGGTTACCGTAATCAGGGCTCCATCGAAAAGGTTCCTGCTCTCCTGCTGGAAGATGATACCCAAATCCTTCTGGATCAGGCGCGAAATTTTTTGCTGACGTGTTGATTCCATCTGGCAAATTTACATGAAAATCTGCTAATGACATGCAGCCGAATAAAAATCCGGACCGGATTTATCATAGAAAGGCAATAATACTTTTGGTGAAGGTGTGGAAAATGGACTTATGGAGGATATAGTGGCCGGGAGGATGAATGAAACTTACCTGATTACTTCCGGCTTTATAGCAGGCTGCTTTTTCCCAAGGTTGAAATCACGCGTGAGACTGAGTGCAAAGGAGTATTTCGGCGTGAGTTGTTTCCCATTGTAGTATTTGTAAAACGGAATGTCATAAACCGCGGTAATATTCCATTTGCCGGCAACACTGTAACTCAGCTGCGGCGAAAGGGTGAGGAGGACATAACCCGAGTTCAGGACCTCGTTGCCACCTTCGGTGTTGGTGTGGGCAAAGTCCTTGTCGTTGGTTTTCCATTCACTTCGAACCTGTATGATCCCGAAGAAATAGGTTGCAATTTTCTTGGAGACAAAGATGGAATTTATCAGGCTGTTCCCGTACTTGTAATTGCTTTTATCAGCAAAATTATACTCATACCGGTTGATCGAGAACAGCCGCAAAGAAATGGAGGGGAAGCCTTTGTTAAAAAAAATCATTTCAGATATGCCAAACGCATTGGTCGATGGCTGGATATCACGGTTCAGCTGCACTCCGTCGACAACTTGGGGATTTGTCGTAAATGGAAATCGAACTCCGAAACCGGTTGTCAGCTCGATCTGCTGCACCGGTCTTATGATGGAGCCATACTTGAAGATGAGGGATCCGTTTGAAAGACCATATCCTTTGGCCTGGTATTCGATATTCTTATAATTCTGGGTTTTATCGAAATAATATCCGGCATCAATCTCAATGGTAAGCCGCTTGGTAACTCCGTATGCAACTGCAATACCGGCAAAATTAAAACTTGAATTGGAAAGCTGGTTGTTTTCAGTCGATTTGTGATCCTTTTCGTAATAGGTGTCCGAAAAGCTATGGCGGAAATAGGTAATGCCCCGCAGGTAATTTTTTCCAAGTACGCCAACGTACACCGACGCACCCACCGGGCTTCCGGTCGAACAGCATTGTGCCCTTGAATTCAATGATGAAAAAAGGAAAATCACATAAAGTACCGGGATGAGTGCCCTGATTATTCCGTTCGTTGAATATCCCGGCCTATTACTGAGTTCTGACAATGACGGATTTTGTTTCTGAATGATTATATTCGTCAGTAACTTCGCAATTAATCGTGAACTTGTCCCGGTGACAAACAGTCCATTGCACAGACGAACCGCTTCCGATAAAGGTCCCGTAGGAGGCAGTCCACTTGTAGGTCAATCCGTTACCGGTAGCCTGTGCGGTGATGGTGGTGATATCATTCACCTTAAGCACGGTATCAGCTGCGACAAGACTGGTGAACTGAAAATTCAAACCGGAATCGGGCTCAGGATTGGTTTCAGTTTTATTACACGATGTAAAAATCACAATCGCAAGGAGGCATATAAATGCTAGGGCTTTTCTCATGGTTGATCTTTGATTTTAAAGTTTATAAAACTAAAAATGTCAGGTTGATCAGTATTGCCTAATTATTATTTTACAAAGTTATGTATTTCCCTGTTCCGCCAGGAGGAAATTCAGGAAACCTGCAATATTTCATATGAAACTTATATCTTTGCAGGGATGAAAAGCTTTTTCAAAATACTGCGATATGCAGGCCCCTATTGGGTTTATGCGCTGCTGAACGTGGTTTTTAATATTCTTTCCGTATTGTTTTCGCTGGCATCTTTCGGATTGTTCATCCCGGTGCTGCAGATGCTTTTCCACCAGATGGAAATACCGCAATTCGCACCACCCATGCGGCTTGAGATAAATGCCATCAAGGATAATTTTTATTTTTACACAGGTCAGTTGCTGGAACAATACGGGAACGAGAAAATGCTGATATACATTGGCGTAGTAATCATCGTGCTCTATTTCCTGAAAAACCTGTTCCGCTACCTGGCCATGTACTTCCTTGCAGTCGTGCGCAACGGGGTGGTGAAGGATTTGCGCAATGATCTTTATCTCAAAATATTGATCCTGCCTTTATCCTATTTCAATGAAAAGCGGAAAGGCGATATCATTGCCCGTATGACCAATGATGTGCAGGAGGTAGAATGGTCGATTATGAGCTCCCTTGAAATGGCCTTTCGCGATCCGATAACCATGATCACCTACCTGATAACCCTGTTCATCATCAGTCCTTCACTGACTGTTTTCGTACTGGTGCTTTTGCCGGTCAGCGGTTTTATCATCGGAAGGATCGGAAAGAGCCTGAAACGTACCTCCGATAAAGGCCAGATGCGCATGGGGATCATCCTTTCCATGATTGAAGAAACCATCTCAGGTCTCCGTATAATCAAGGCGTTCAATGCCATTGATTTTGCCAATAAGCGTTTCCGGCAAACCAATAATGATTATAACCGCCTGATGATCCGCTTGTACCGTAAACGCGACCTTGCATCCCCGTTAAGCGAATTCCTCAGCGCCTGCGTGGTGACGATCGTTTTGTGGTATGGAGGCAAACTCGTGTTTACACCGGGCAATTTTCTCGACGCGGCCGCATTCCTGGTTTATCTGGGTATTTTTTCGCAGCTCATGCCACCTGCCAAGGCCATCACGCAGGCCTATTATAACATTCAGAAGGGTGCCGCATCGGTTGAACGGATTGAGCATGTACTGAGCGAACCGGAGGTCATTGAGGAAAAAGCAGATGCATTGCACAAAACGGATTTTACGCATGAAATTGCTTACCGGAATGTAAGTTTTTCCTATGTAAAAGAGCCGGTGCTGAAACATATCGACCTGGTCATCCAAAAGGGTAAAACCATTGCGGTTGTCGGGCCGTCGGGTGGGGGAAAGTCGACACTTGTAGACCTTTTACCCCGTTTTTATGATTGCCTGGATGGGGGGATCTTCATTGACGGGATTGATATCCGCGATTTCGTGATCCATGATTTACGCGGATTGATGGGGATCGTTTCACAGGAAACAATTTTATTCAACGATACCGTGTTCAGCAACATTGCGTTCGGGATGGAAAATGTGAGCGAGGAGGCAGTGATAGCGGCTGCAAAAGTTGCAAACGCCCATGAGTTTATCGAAAAAATGCCCTTGGGCTACTATACCAATATCGGCGATCGCGGTACAAAATTGTCTGGCGGCCAGCGCCAAAGACTGAGTATAGCCAGGGCGGTCCTGAAAAATCCACCGATCCTCATCCTCGATGAAGCCACTTCGGCGCTGGATACGGAATCGGAGCGTCTCGTTCAGCAGGCTCTGGAGAACCTGATGCGCAACCGTACATCCGTGGTTATCGCCCACCGGCTGTCGACCATACAGTTTGCCG
>CAZPWZ010000175.1:0-5615 GCA_964590675.1 uncultured Draconibacterium sp. | reverse complement strand
AAAATTGATATCTTGTCCATAGTTTTCGTTTGACTTATAAATGTCGTAAGTTTGCTTTTATTGTGCCGGGCAGGCATGATTTATGTTTATTTAACAAAATTACGCATTTTGATCACAACCAATAAACAGAAGAACATCAACGATCCGGTGTACGGGTTTATAACCATCCCGGATGCGGTCGTTTTTGATGTGATTGAGCATCCCTGGTTCCAGCGGATGCGGAGGATCAAGCAACTTGGATTAACTCATTACACCTATCCATCGGCACAGCATACCCGGTTTCAGCATGCCCTCGGCGCAATGCACCTGATGGGGCAGGCGATCGGGGTGCTGCGACTGAAGGGCATTGATGTCACGGAAGAGGAGGCGCGCGGCCTCAATCTTGCCATACTCCTGCACGACATTGGTCACGGGCCATTTTCACATACCCTGGAGCAGACCATCGTGCGCGACCTCAATCATGAGGATCTTTCAAAGCTCTTCATGGCCGAACTCAACCGCCAGATGGGTGGCGTGCTTAACATGGCCTATGCCATTTTTACGGATCAGTACCCGAAGAAATTTCTTCACCAGCTGGTTTCAAGCCAGCTCGATATGGACCGTCTTGATTACCTGGCCCGCGACAGTTTTTTTACCGGGGTGGCTGAAGGAGTGATCAGCTATGACCGGATCATCAAAATGCTCACCGTATATGACGATGAACTGGTCGTTGAAGGAAAAGGGATCTATTCCATTGAAAAATTCCTGATCTCACGGCGGCTGATGTACTGGCAGGTTTACCTGCATAAGACCGTAATTGCAGCTGATCAGCTGCTGGTCAACCTGCTGAGACGGGCAAAGTTTCTTCGCGAATCGGGTTCCATACTCCACGCTACACCTGCCTTTGACTTGTTTTTAAAGTACAACCCAACCCGCGCCGACTTCGAATCCGATCCAAAATGGCTGGCCAGTTTCGCCCAACTTGATGATTTTGATGTTTTTGCCTCATTAAAAGTTTGGGCATCCCATGATGACAAAATATTATCGACCCTTTGCAGCAACATGGTCAACAGACATCTTTTCCGGGTAGAAATGCAGACCAAGCCCTTTGATCCGGCCTACGTTGAACAAATAAGGCAAAAAACAATGCAACAGCTTCACCTTGGTACTGAAGAGATTGACTACTATTTTACCTGCGATCGTGTTGAGAACAAGGCCTATAATCCACGGCATGACCGGATCATGATCAAGGATAAGAAAAATGAGCTCATCGACATTTCCGAAGCCTCCGAACAGCTCAACAATGCCGTGATGCCCACAACGGTCAGCAAACACTTGTTGTGTTATCCAAAGGAAGTCAGGTAATGACAAGTGACGGGTCGGGTTTACTGAATTAATTGTTAACTTCCTAATATTCTGATTGTTTAAAAAATTACCTGCCTGGCAATGGTTTTTTTTTGTAGATTGCGCCGCATTTTTAACCAGCAAAGATTCACGAACATTAATAATGGAATTTACTGCCGCTCAGATTGCCGGGTTTCTTAAAGGTACCGTTGAGGGTGACCCAGGTACCAGGGTTTTCAACCTTTCGAAGATTGATGATGGCAAGCCCGGGACCCTGACCTTCCTGGCCAATCCGAAATACACGCCCCACATTTATCAGACGGCAGCATCCGTGATCGTGGTCAACAATGATTTCGCTGCAACACAACCTGTGACCGGTACGTTGATCCGGGTCGCCGATGCTTACTCTGCCTTTGCGACGCTGATGGAGATGTTTGGACAGGAACAAAAAACGGCATCCGGCATTTCAGGCATGGCATCGATCGCATCCACCGCAAAACTCGGTGAACTTGTTTCCGTTGGCGATTTTACCGTCATCGGAAAAAATGTAGTCATAGGAAAGAATTCGGTTATCCATTCCCAGGTGTATATTGGCGACAATGTGATTATCGGCGACAATTTTCAGGCCTATCCCGGCGTGAGGATTTATCATGATTGCATTATCGGCGACGATTGCACGCTCCATTCCGGGGTTGTGGTCGGATCCGACGGATTCGGCTTTGCACCTGTATCCGGGAATAATTATCAGAAGATACCCCAACTCGGCAATGTGATCCTGGAGGATAATGTTGAGATCGGATCGAATACAACCATCGACCGGGCAACCCTGGGCTCCACCATCATCCGCAAAGGGGTGAAACTTGACAACCTGATCCAGGTAGGCCACAATGCAGAAATTGGTGAAAACACCGTCATTGCTGCCCAAACCGGCATCAGTGGTTCAACAAAAATCGGGAAAAACTGCATGATCGGCGGTCAGGTCGGTATTGTCGGCCATATCACCATTGCCGACAATGTTAAGATCGGGGCCGGATCGGGCGTCGAAGCAAGTATAACCAGGGATGGAGCCATGATGCTTGGCGCTCCGGCCATTGAAATAAGCAAAGCCAGGCGTAATTTCATACATTGGCGTAACCTTGACGAGATCGTCAAAAAGGTTTATTCCATTGACAAACTTCTGAAGAAATCGCATGAGTGAAAAACAGAGAACCCTAAAGGCCCCGGTAAGTATTTCCGGAGTTGGATTGCATACAGGCAATGAAGTTGTGATCACCTTCAAACCCGCACCTGAAAATTACGGATACAAATTCCGCAGGGTCGACCTCAACACCGGCACCCTGGTGGATGCCGACGTGGAACACGTAGTTGATACTTCCCGCGGTACGAGCATCGAACAGGATGGTGTGCGCATCGATACTGTCGAACATGTATTGGCATCCCTTGCCGGACTGGAGATCGACAACGCCCTGATTGAGCTGAATCAATCGGAAACCCCTATTCTTGATGGCAGTTCAAGATATTATGTTGATGCCCTGACATCGGCAGGCATTGTTGAACAAAAGGCGCTCCGACAGTATTTTGAGGTCACTTCCAATATAACCTACCTCAATCCTGAAAAAAAGGTGGAAATGCTTATTATTCCATCCAAGGAATTCCGGGTTTCAGTAATGATCGATTATGAATCCAAGGTGCTGCAGTCACAAAACGCCAGCCTGAATCATATCAGCCAGTTTAAGGATGATTTTGCCACCTGCCGCACCTTTGTATTCCTGCATGAACTTGAATACCTGGTGAATAACAACCTGATTAAAGGGGGCGACCTGAGCAACGCCATTGTATTTGTCGACCGTGACATGTCGCGCAAGGAGCTCGATCACCTGGCACACCTATTTAACAAGCCCAAAGTTGAGGTACTGAAGGAAGGGATCCTGAACAACCTGGAACTCCAGTACCCGAATGAGCCGGCCCGGCATAAATTACTTGATATCATCGGCGACCTTGCCCTGGTTGGCATGCCCCTCAAGGGACATATTATTGCCACCCGCCCGGGTCACTATTCCAATGTGCAGTTCGCAAAGATGATCAAGAAGCAACTGAAAAAAGAGCTCAGGCCGGAAGAGGGACCCAAGTTCGACCTGACCAAAACACCGCTTTACAATATCAATCAGATCAAAAATATCCTTCCGCATCGCCCCCCGTTTCTTTTCATTGACAAGATCCTGGAAATGGGCAAAGATTATGTGGTTGGTGTAAAGAATGTTACCATAAATGAAACATTTTTCGTGGGCCATTTCCCCGACGAGCCTGTTTTGCCTGGTGTGATCCAGATCGAAGCGATGGCACAAACCGGGGGTATCCTTGCGCTTAATATGGTCGAAGATCCTCAAAACTACAATACGCTTTTTGTAAAGATCGACAGCGTAAAATTCAGACACAAGGTTGTTCCGGGCGATACACTCGTATTCTTCAACCAGCGCACGGCTCCCATGCGCCGCGGACTGATCTGCATGAAAGGGGTTGCCTACGTAGGTAACAAGATTATTATGGAAGCCGAGATGATGGCGCAAATTCAGCGAAAATAATAACTCATTATGAATCAACAATTAGCATATGTGAATCCGCAGGCTAAGGTGGCTGCCAATGTGGTCATCGAGCCGTTTGTCTCCATTGACAAGAATGTGATCATCGAGGAAGGTACCTGGATCGGTTCCAACGTAACGATCATGGAGGGGGCCCGGATCGGGAAGAATTGCAAAATCTTTCCCGGAGCTGTGATATCCGCTATTCCACAGGATCTGAAATTCGCAGGTGAAGACACCATTGTGAAGATCGGGAACAACGTAACCATACGCGAATTTGCAACGATCAACAGGGGCACTAAGGCCAGTTATGAAACGGTGGTTGGTGACAATACCCTGATAATGGCTTATGTGCACATCGCACATGACTGTGTTATCGGGAACAATGTCATCCTTGCCAATGCCGTCATGCTTGGCGGGCATGTCATCGTTGACGACTGGGCAATTGTTGGCGGACTTGTGCCCATTCACCAGTTCTGTCACATAGGCACCCATTCCATAATTGCAGGTGGATCGGGAGTGGGAAAAGATGTTCCTCCTTATACAAAAGCAGCAAGGGATCCGCTTTCCTATGTTGGCGTCAATTCGATCGGCCTTCGCCGGAGAGGTTTCAGCCCGGAGGTGATCAATAAGATCCAGGATATCTACCGGATCATTTTCATCAAGGGATACAATGTTTCCCAGGCCGTTGAGATCATCGAAGCCAAAGTGGAAGCAATCCCCGAACGTGATGAAATCCTTTCATTCATTGCCAATTCAAGCCGTGGGATCATGAAGGGCTATTCCAAGCTCAGGGATAAATAAACCTGGCGCGGAATATGCCGATCCGCATAATGGAACAACCAGCATGATGAAAATCCAGCTTGAAAATATAGGGAAGAAATTCAATACGGAATGGATCTTCCGGGATGTCAATTTTTCATTTGAGGAACAATCGGCTTCAGCCATCCTGGGTCGCAATGGTTCCGGGAAATCAACTCTTTTACAGGTCATCGCCGGGAATCTCCATCCAACAGCAGGCCAGGTCGTTTACACCAGCAATGATATCCAGGTGAGCAGTGACGAAATTTTTCGGCACCTGACCCTGGTTGCACCTTACATGGAGCTCATCGAGGATTTCACGCTCAGTGAGATGCTTGCATTTCATTTCTCCTTTAAATCCTATCTCCCTGGATATGATCAGCATGCGATTTCAGATCTGCTGGGATTTTCCAGTGTAAACCACAAACAGATACGCCAGTTCTCATCGGGTATGAAACAGCGTGTCAAATTGGTCCTTGCCATCCTGAGTGATGTCCCGCTGATCCTGCTCGATGAACCAACAATGAACCTGGACAAATCCGGAATCGACTGGTACCTTGAACTGATCAGGAAATTTTCGGGTAACCGCACGGTCATCATCTGCTCAAACCTGCATCAAACAGAGTCGGCATTTGCAGGTAAATCGCTGCAGATTGAAGATTACAAATGAGGTAATAAAATGTTCGCGGCGCGTTTTCCTTTTCGATTAAGCATGTCCGACAAAATAATATTCGCTGCCATTCACGAACATACTGCAGAACTGTGCTTCGGATAACTCCTGCGACCGATCAAGGTAACCTTTCGGGGTGGAGATCTTCATGCCGCATTCACGGGTCAGGAACGCATGCAATTCATTGGGTTTGGAATCATAAAAATCGGCAGCACCCAGGCCAAATTCAAAAATGATCACCG
>CAZPWZ010000174.1:0-5655 GCA_964590675.1 uncultured Draconibacterium sp. | reverse complement strand
CATAGCAGCGTTGCTCACCATCATCGGTTATTCTATCATGGACACGGTCATCATTTTTGACAGGATCAGGGAATACCGTGCGTTGTATCCCAAGCGCGATCTTGCGGATAACATTAACGCAGCTATCAACAGCACGCTGGGCCGTACCATCAATACTTCAGGTGTCACCCTCGTTGTTTTGATCACCATCTTCATCTTCGGCGGAGAGGTTTTGCGCGGATTTACCTTTGCTTTGATCACTGGGGTAGCTATCGGAACATATTCTTCAGTATTTGTTGCAACCCCGATTGCCTATGACATTTTACAGTGGCAGAAAGCACGCAGGGCAAAGAAAGAACTCCTTAAGATAAAAGCCAAATAATCCATATAGATTAACCAGGAAAAGGCTGTCCGGATCAACCCGGGCAGCCTTTTTTTTAATCGTTCATCAGACTTTTAATTATATTTGTACGTTAAATAAGCAATCAAAAGTGCATTGATATGCGATATGCCATTTTTTCCCTGTTGATCATCCTTTTCATGGCCTCACCGCCTGATTTAATTGCCCAGAATAAATATTCCAAGGCAGCAGACGCGGCCTATGCCGACCAGATGTTTTTACTTGCCCTGCAGAAGTATCAGAAGGCCTATTCCAAGGTAAAGAACAATAAAGCGGAACGTGACCGCATCTCCTTTCGCATTGCTGAATGTTACCGGATGATGAACAATACAAAAAAAGCAGAAACCTCGTATAAAAGACTGGTTAACAATGCCAAATATGTAAAGGATGATCCGAAGATATTGCTTTATTACGCTGATATGCTTAAAGTGAACGGCAACTATGATGAGGCCATAAAACAATACCAGGCTTACAAGGAGCGCGTTCCGAATGATCCGAAAGCAGCGATTGGCATTGAATCCTGCACCGTGTCGAAAGAATGGATCGCAAATCCGACCAAGTATGGCATCAAATGGGAAAAGATGCTGAATACCAAGGAGGATGAATTTGCAGCCGCCTATGCCGACAAGAAATACATCTCGATCATTTTCACCTCCGATCGCAATGCGGCCAAGGGTAAGGATGTTGACAACTGGACAGGGCTTGGCTTTTCTGATCTTTTCTTTTCCAGGATCGACCGCAAAGGCGACTGGAGCAAACCGATCCTTGCCGATGATGCCGGAATGATCAATTCCAAGGCCAATGATGGTGTAGGACAGTTCAATGCCCGGTTTTCCGCCTATTATTTCACCCGTTGCTATAATGATCCGGCGCGAAAAAACGGATGTGGTATTTTCAAAGTAACGAGACAGGGAGGAACCAACTGGACGGAACCGGACAAAATTGAACTCGGCGGTGATTCTGCCACGGTGATGGGGCACCCGAGTGTGTCATCCGATGAATCCATCTATTTTTCTGCCGATCTTCCCGGCGGTTATGGTGGAAAGGATATCTGGGTGGCCAAAAGAGAGAAAAAAGGAGGCAAGTATTTCAAGAAAAACCTGGGACCCGACATCAATACGGCCGGTGATGAGATGTTCCCGTTCATACGCAACGACAGTATTTTATATTTTGCCTCCAACGGGCATCCCTGGATGGGCGGCCTGGATATATTCGTATCCACTTACTCTAAAACCGGATCCGCTCCCTCCTACCAGTGGAAAAGCGCAGCCGGTGCAAAGCCGCTTTCGACCATGCCGGGAGCCACCAGTTCACAATACCAGAAAACCTCACCGGACACTGCTTCCCTGAAGTCGAAAAGCGATTCCTCCGGTTACCAGTGGCAGACGACTTCGCGTGACAGTCTCTCGCTGTCGAATATCAGCGGATCAACATCGCAAACCTATCAGCGATCCTCTCTTACAGCAGCAAGGTGGAGTTACCCGGAGAACATGCGGTCGCCTATTAATTCCGCAGCCGATGATTTCGGTATCGTCTTCAACGGAGAGGAATCGGAACAAGGACTGTTCACTTCAAACCGTCCGGGAGGAAAAGGCCGGGATGATATTTACTCATTTGTGATACCGCCGGTTTATTTCACCCTCGAAGGCAATATTACCGACGATCGGACGCTTCAACCGGTCGCCGGGGCTGCCGTGCGCATTGTCGGGACAAATGGCAGGGCCCTCGAAGATAAAACGGATGAGAAGGGCCATTACGGTTTCAATAAAATGCAGATTTCGGTAAACACCACCTACGATATTTTCGTAAGCCGCAAGGATTATTTCAACGAAAAAGGCAGGGAGACAACCGTGGGATTGGAACGGAGCAAAGACCTGGTGCGCAATTTCGTGCTGCGCCCCATTCCCAAAAAACCGGTGGTACTGCCCGACATTCTTTACGACCTGGCAAAGTGGGACCTCAAACCGCAGTATCGTGATTCATTGCAGGGACTTATTGAAACCCTGGACGCCAATGAAACCATCGTGATCGAACTTGCCTCGCACACCGACTCACGCGACAGCGATGAGCGAAACGACATCCTGTCGCAAAAACGGGCGCAAAGCGTGGTCGATTACCTTATATCCCGCGGTATTGATCCTGAACGCCTCGTGGCAAAAGGCTACGGCGAGCGTGTTCCCAGAGTTTTAACCAGGGATATAACCAAGGAGGGATATACCTTTACTGCCGGCACGATACTGAACGATTCGGTGATCAACCTGCTTCCCGGGAACAACATCAAGGAGGCGGCTCACCAGTTTAACCGGCGGACGGAATTTTCGATCCTGCGGAACGATTATGTGCCTAAGACAAAGGTTACCAAAGCCTTCCCGCCAACCCAGATCGAACTGGTCGTGAATCCCGAGGAGGACAATGTACCCGTAACAAAAACCAAGGAGGGATTTTACCAGGGGAAGGGATACATCAATGGGATTACAACTGACTTTACTTTCGAGCCAAAGGAGAAGGAGGTTTATATTTCCCAGGTTTTAGCCATGAAACTGCTCACCGACGGGGTGATTGACAAGACCAGTTTTGACGGAGATGCCACGAAAATCATCGGAGAAGGTACCATTGCGGATAAAGCGGTGCTTACCATCAGGGAGATCAGGATTGGCAGGAACAGTGTCAAAGATCTGAAAATGACGGTGAACAAGAAAACCACTTCGCTGCAATTCGGGGCCAACACCCTGGTTAAGTTCGGAAAATACAGCATTGACGATGCCGCAGGTGAGATCATCTTCGAATGAGTGAACCTACACGATACGAACAGCGGGGCGTTTCCTCCTCCAAGGAAGAGGTTCATGCAGCCATAAAACACATCGACAAGGGTTTGTATCCAAAGGCATTCTGCAAGATCATCCCTGATTTGCTCGGGGGGGATGCTGATTGGTGCAACATCATGCATGCCGACGGCGCCGGGACCAAATCATCTCTGGCTTACCTTTACTGGAAAGAAACCGGTGATATCTCGGTATGGCGCGGCCTAGCGCAGGATGCCATTGTCATGAACCTCGACGACCTGATTTGTGCCGGAGCTACCGACAATATCCTGATCTCATCCACCATCGGCAGGAATAAAAACCTGGTACCGGGAGAAGTTATTTCGGAAATCATTGCCGGGACCGAAGCTTTCCTTGCTGAGATGCGGAAATGGGGCATCGGGATTTGGTCGACCGGAGGTGAAACCGCCGATGTCGGAGACCTGGTGCGCACCATCATCGTGGATTCAACGGTGAGCTGCCGTATGAAACGCAGCCAGGTAATCGACAATGCGAGGATCAGAAGTGGTGATGTCATCATCGGTTTTGCATCATCCGGCAAATCAAGCTATGAATCATCCTACAACGGCGGGATGGGAAGCAACGGGCTCACATCGGCCCGGCATGATGTACTTGAAAAATCTTACAAGTCCCTTTACCCGGAGAGTTTTGATGACCTATTGCCGGACGATCTTGTTTATTCCGGCAGCAAGCGCCTCGCCGATCCGTCAGCGGTGAGTGGTGTGGACATCGGCAAACTCATCCTTTCGCCTACCCGCACCTACGCCCCGATGGTCAGGAAATTATTCGACAAGCACCGCGAGATGATCCACGGTATGGTTCATTGCAGTGGCGGAGGGCAAACCAAAGTCCTGCATTTTATCGATGATCTGCATATTGTAAAGGATCAACTGTTCCCTCTGCCGCCGCTCTTCCGCCTTATCCAGGAAGAATCGGGTACCCCCTGGAAGGAGATGTACAAGGTCTTCAATATGGGGCACCGTCTCGAACTATTCACGGGTGAACATGTTGCGAAAGAGATCATTGAAATCGCAGCCGGATTCGGCATTGAAGCACGCATTATTGGTCGCTGCGAACCTGCTGACGGGAAAAAACTCACCATCCGCTCCGAATTCGGTGAGTTCACCTATTAGTACTTTACATCGAACACTGCATCAAACCATTCACCTCGATTACCAGGGAGTTGCTGCCATGATTTCCTTGTATTTCAAGACAAAAAAATCGATGCCCAGTGATTCCTCCGATGAAATTCCCCGGGAATTGGTTAACTTTGCACCCCCATTTCAAAAATTCACATGTTAGATAAATTAGAGGCCATTAAAGTACGCTACGACAGCATCCAGGAGCAGATGAACGACCCTTCCGTGATGAGCGACATGAAGAACTACATCAAGCTCAACAAGGACTACAAGGAGCTTCAGCCCATCATGGAGGCATTTGAAGTCTATAAGAACATCCTGTCAAATATCGATCACGCCAAGGAGATCATCCACAATGAGAAGGATGAGGAGTTCCGGAGCATGGCAAAAGAAGAATTTAACACCCTTTCTGCTGAAAAAGATAAACTGGAGGAGGATATCAGGATGATGCTGATCCCTGCCGATCCGGAAGATGGGAAGAATGCGGTGATCGAGATCCGGGCCGGAACCGGTGGTGATGAAGCCAGCATTTTCGCAGGTGATCTTTACCGGATGTACAGCAAATTCGCCGAAAGCAAACGCTGGAAAGTGGAACTGGTCGACTTTACCGAAGGTACCATGGGTGGTTTCAAGGAGATCATCTTCAACATCATGGGCGAAAACGTTTACGGGCTCATGAAATATGAATCCGGGGTTCACCGGGTGCAACGTGTTCCGCAAACGGAAACCCAGGGCCGGGTGCACACATCGGCGGCTACCGTGGCTGTTTTGCCGGAGGCCGATGAATTCGATGTCGAGATCAAGCAATCGGATGTAAGGAAGGATACCTTCTGTTCTTCAGGCCCTGGCGGACAATCGGTTAATACGACCTATTCCGCGATCAGGCTGACCCACATCCCATCGGGCATTGTGGTATCATGCCAGGATGAAAAATCACAGATCAAGAATTTCGAAAAGGCCATGAAGGTGCTGAGGACCAGGCTTTATGAACTGGAACACCAGAAATACCTCGATGAAATTTCCAAAAAGCGTAAAACCATGGTCTCCACCGGCGACCGGTCGGCCAAGATCCGCACATACAATTATGCGCAAAGCCGTGTGACTGACCACCGTATCAACATGAACCTGTACAACCTTCCTGTGGTCATGGATGGCGAGGTACAGCCGCTGATTGATGCATTGCAGCTTGCAGAGAATGCGGAGAGGCTGAAGGAGGCGGGGAGTAATTAATATTTACGATTTACGATTTACGATTGACGATTGACCAATGACCAATGACCAATGACCAATGACATATGACTAATGACATGATAAG
>CAZPWZ010000173.1:0-5680 GCA_964590675.1 uncultured Draconibacterium sp. | reverse complement strand
TTTAACTAAAATTGCAGATTTATGAACCAACATTCAGATTTTGATTTCAAACATTTTCTCGCTCTCGATGGCCACACCGTTATAAAATTCAGCTAAAACCGGCAGATAGCTTTCGAGTGTAGGATATTGATCCCTGTTTTTTTCATAAACCCCCAGGGTTTCAACAAGGCCCTTCATCCAGAAAAATCCCCGGCCAAAGTCCGATATCAGTTGACTCCTTGCCTCTTTGCCATCGGGATTATGCTTTAACAGGTACCTGATCACGGAGGCCCTCACCAGCGACTCATTCATCATGGTCTGCCAGCTGGTATAATGCTGACTGCCCATTCCCGCTTTCACAAGGCCAAACAGTTTGGTACCGGCGCCCTCAAACGCTTCCTCATGTTTTTTGATCAGGGAGTTCACATACGAGTGGTTGAATTCGTGAATGAGGGTAGGCAGGCAGTTTTCAACCGTGTAGGAAGGCTTGTTGTTGCTGTCAATCGACCAGGTTCCCATGATGGCATATAAGGCCTCACTGCCATTGGGATAAACCACCTTCGGACCATAATTTCCACCGCCAAGGCCCAGGCCGATAATGATATTCAGGCTGCCCTCAGGCTGCTCCCCATAATACTGCTTGTACCAGGTTACTTCCAACGCCTTGTAAACCGGCATGAATCTTTCCTTTGCTGTTTTATACACTCCTTCCTGTGCATTGAAAAAATCCTCACATTTTGCATCCGAATAAAACTGCTTCAGCAACCCGGCAAATTTGAGGGCATTCTCCTGCCCCCATCTTCTTTCCGGGACTTTTGATGAAAACGGGACCAGCGGATTCAATGACGGAGGCTGTTCAAGGTGGATGGCCATCGCCTGCACGGCATCGAAACTGACCCCGTTTTTGTCGCGCATTTCTGTGGCAAAGGCAATAAGCGGATGATCTTTGAATTTATCGAAGTGGCCGTGAATATCCGAAACATAACTTCTGTATACATCATCATTGTATTCAAAATTGCCTGCGAGCCGAAATACGATGCTCAGAAGTTCTGTTCGCTTATCCACCGTTGGCAGTGGGTAATAACTCAATATATCCTGGTTAATATTTGTTGATTCCTGCCCGGACATCACGCCGGAGCAAAGCAGGAACAAGATGAATAACATACTTGCTTTCATAGTCTTTTTAGTTGTTTCGAGTTTTGCTGATCTATTTCCTGGTTAAAAATCCTTTTTCGGGCGCCCAATCCGTATAACCCAATCCCATAATATGATTATTGCACACATCATCTCCGTCCGCTATGGTCTTGTCGCGTTCATACCTGAATCCCCGTAAATTCATGGTCAAATGGTCCACCCGGCACATGCACGGAAAAATGAAGTCGTACCCTTTATCAGCCAGGATTTTAAGCGCCCCGCATTCGGAAACGCGGCAAAAATATGACCCGTTGTCTTCTTCTTCAATCTCCAGGACCCAATCGTTTTTCCCAAGAAGTCCCATTTCTCCTTTCTTCTGATATGCTTTCAATCCATCCAGTATCTTCCTGTACGTCCTCTTGCCACCCTTCGGCGGCATTAATTTATATGCTCCCTCTATCATCTTCCATATCACCCTGTCGATTTCATTTCTGTCGATGTTCTGTTTCATCAATGCAAAGTAGATCGGGATACAAGCCACGATGCCCTGATAATCGGCCTGAAAGAAACGATCTACGCCGGATGGCAATTCAGACTCAATTTCGCGCAATTTCTGCTTTGCTGCCTTTATATAGGAAGAATAAAATTCCTTTCCCCAATTTTTAATTATGTATTCCCTCGCAAATACATTCAAAATCAGAAACAGAAAGCGGGTTTTCATTTTTTGTTTTTTAATTTAATTTTATTCCCCAACAAGCCTGGAATAGTTACCTGGTTTTAAGTTTTACTTTTGCTTTTTAATCAGGTTTTACCCAAAACACATCCGGGTTGTTGGTACATTTTGGGTGATTCGTTTTTACACGTGGGATAATCCCTTTATATTCAACCGGCAACAGAAGGTTGCATTTACTCTCTCCTCCACCGCTCACAAAACACATAAGAGCATAAAGGTTCTTTGCCATATAATTATAGAGATATCCTTCTTTAGTAATCGACATCCGATGGTTCCAGTTTGCTTCGGGGTTCAGAATTAATGGTTTGTTTTCAACCAATCTCTTTCTAACTTCTGCAATACTCAACAGTTCTCCTTGCTCATTCATGACATATGCGTCATTTGTCGGGTCGATCCACAACCATTTGTTCAGTGTGTTTGAATAAACCGTATTTATCGAGTGACAATCAAAATCAGTTGAATCTTTTGGCAGGCAAACAACCCGCCGTGATTTGAATCCAAGAGACAGATAACAATTGTTGAGTACGGTTGCTAATGTCCCGCAATCCACGGTCTTATGATCGCTGATACAAATATTCATAAGGTTATGGATTGTTGAATATTTCGGAGCGTCCCTGGTGCCGTCATGTGGAAATGTATTATGGACCCAGTGAAGCAGATTCAGAATTTGAGAAACCTCATTTCCCGTGCCTATTACCGAATCGAGCATAAAATCCTTTCGTATTTTCATTAAAACGGTATCACCGACCGGTTTGTAAGTAACTTTCGTTATTTCTCTCCTGTCATTAAAATCGTATCTCGATGCTTTTTTTAAAATGTCCAGACTGCTTGGTGTCTTGATCGCCTTCTCATATTTAACTTGTGTGAAAGCCGAATCTTTCCCGTTAAGCAAAATGACGAAGTTGTACTCGTGCTTAGGTTTAACCGAAAAAGAAATTGAATCCAGGTCGGTGTAAAATGTAACCTGTTTGCCTGAAGTTTTATAAACATCGGGTTTTGCTTCCGGAACAACAGTCCAGGCATCTTTCTTAAATGTTTTACCGTCTTTGATATCGACAATTTTTGAGTTAGCTTTTATCACTTGTAAAGCTTGTTGGGCATATAGTGATGGTCCCGTCAGCAAGATATAAAGAACGAATACCAATTTTAAGTTGAGTGTCATAATTTATTTATTGAACCTGTTTAAAAAATATCAATCACATGTTCTAAAAAGCTTTATGTTTCTGTATGTGGCTGTTTTATTGCTGAAATCAACGACTTCTCCGTTTGGGATATAAAACATTCCCGGCTTGAATTCATGAAGAACACAATCCTGTCCATCGCCGATAAAATGCAACCACCCATTTTTCATTTGTACGATATAAAACCTTTCAGCCCTGCCAAATCTTTTCCTGACATAGGTTCCTTCGTATTGCATCCAATCCTTTTTCTCAACTCCTTTCTGATCATGTTTGCTTTCACTTACGTTCCATTGCATCCCGTCATAAGGTCTTAGCACCGATAAAGGTTTCCCGCTGACATCGGTATTAAAACGATATAAATAATTGCCGGATGCAAATTCAACAGGAGAGATGGGTTTGAGTGGTACAAACGAAGTACCCGAAACATATCCGAAAACACTGTCTCTGATGAGAAATTTCATATCGTCGTTGGTGCTGTTGTATATTCCCGCCAGATTTTCGGGCAGGAAGCCGGAGCTTACCGTGATGCCGGGAGTATGCCTTTTCAGCCAATCCGACGGACCTGAATTTTTCTTATTTGTTACAAGTTCAACAATCTTTAACAGGATCTCTTCGGTTAAATTTTCGTTTATATTGTTGTGATCCTGGGAATTGGTCATAACCATTACGCCGTATCCCAGCTCCGGCATCCATTTCATCTGGCACCGGAAACCAAATCCGCCACCACCATGTTCAATACACCTGATATCCTGTGTGCCGAGATGATAATATGTTATTTGCAACCCTTGTGCATACCCTGCAATCTGACCCAGCATGGGAAACGGTATGGTCTGCATTTGATTAATTATTCGCTCCTGCAGAATTTCATGACCATTTATTTTTCCCTGGTTCAGGTGGAACTGAATAAACCGGGCCATGTCTGAAATGCTTGAATAAACACCTCCCGGAGCCAGCATGGGGTTTTCAAGCGGAACACTTTCAAAATTCCTGTTGTTTCCGACAGCCCTGTTCGGATCATTCCCGATTTTATCAAAATCATAGGTACTCCTGTACATTCCGATCGGGTCAAACACCTTTTCCTGAATGTATTCAGTAAATGGTTTATGAATCACCTGTTCCAGGCAATAGGCTGCCAGTTCAATCCCGAGATTGGAGTACTCTGCACGTTCACCGGGTTGAAATCTTAGCCAGGTTTTTGAAATGCTTTGAATATGTGCCTCATAGGAAGGTGTCCAGGGATCGGCATTGTTCCCGATGGGTGCATCATGCGTAAGGCCTGAAGTCATGCTGATCAAATGACGGATGGTAATCATTGACATCGGATCGCCGGCGAATCTTGATTGGATCGTGAATCCGGGTAAATATTTCCTGATGGGAACGTCGAAATCCAGTAGGCCCTCCTGCTCAGCTATCATAAGACCCGTTACCGTTACAGGTTTTGATACGGAAAGTATGCCAAAAATTGTATTCGGGTCCACCCTGGCTGTCCGCAATTTATCCCTGTAGCCAAAACCTTCAGCCAGCAATATTTTGTCGCGGCTCACAATGGCCACTGACATTCCCGGCAGATAAACTTCTTTTTCCAGGATCGAATTTACCTTGGTCCTGGTTTCCCGGATTAACTGCCCGATCTGATCATTGCTGATCACCCCTGTTGAAGATGGCTTCTCCTGCGAATACGAAAGTTCTGAGAGTAAAAATACAAGGATGAAAACCAGCAAGTTGCATTTTGGTGTTTTCATTTCAAAATGGTTAATACCACACTTCCTCTTTTATGGCCGCCTTCAACATAAGCATGCGCCTGTGCTGCTTGTTCCAAAGGAAAGGACTTATCTATGATTGATTTGATCTTTCCCGCCTCAACAAGTTCTTTAATAAAATCCAGGTCTTCAGCTTTTTCGGTTGACATCACGCAGATGACTTTTTTGTTTCCGGTCATGGAAGTCCACAGCATCTGTAGAACCTTTTTCATCTTGAAACTGATCAGAAGAAGCCGTCCGTTATCGTTCAGCGCCTGTTTACACTGTGAAAATGAACACTTGCCCAGGATGTCAAAAATATAATCATAGGTTTCACCCTCTTTCGTGAAATCTACTTTGGTATAATCAATGACCCTTCCAGCCCCCAGCGATTTTACAAATTCCATTCTCCCGGTGCTGCATACCCCGGTAACTTGAGCTCCATGGTACCTGCCAAGCTGCACTATCGCGGGACCTATTCCCCCGGAAGCTCCATTGACAAGGACTTTTTGTCCCTGTTTAAGATTGACCTTTCTGACCGCATTCAATGCCATGATTGCCCCGTAAGGAACCGCGGCTGCCTCCTCATGGGTCATGTTGGCCGGCTTCAGCGCCACAACCCCGCTTTCGGGCATGCAGAGATAGCCGGCATAAGCCCCCATCTGCGAACCGCGATAGCCGAAAACCTGGTCACCTTCTCTAAATCGTTTGACCTTCCTGCCCACCGATTCAATTTCCCCCGAGAATTCGCTTCCAAGTATGGTTATCCTTGGTTTCCTGAAACCGAAATAGAATTTTCCGATTAGCCAGAAAAGAAAGGGCATGTGGAATTTTTTCGGCGTGACCGCCTTGAAATTCCGGACCAGCAGATCCCCGAAACTTAAGGGCGTGGCGTGTACTTTTATCAGTATTTC
>CAZPWZ010000172.1:0-5707 GCA_964590675.1 uncultured Draconibacterium sp. | reverse complement strand
ATCAAAGCGGTTGGGGAGCATTATGCAGGGTTGTTCATGGATGACCCGAAACTTGAAAAACTCCGGGACGCGTATGCTATTCCGCCCAATTCGATCAAAAGTACTGACCGGATGAACAAGATGAATTCCTTCTTTTTCTGGATTTCCTGGTCGTGTGTCACTAACCGCCCCGACAGTGATATTTCCTACACTAACAACTGGCCTTCGGAGGATCTCGTGGACAACAAGCCAACAAGCTCCCTGATACTGTGGACAGGTTTCAGTGTGATCATGCTGATTGCAGGTATTGGTCTCATGGGATGGTATTATGCATCGCGAAAGGAGGAGGGACTTTCTGAGTCTGAAATTCCATCGAAGGATCCGTTATTGGGTGGTATTTATACCCCTTCGATGAAGGCCACCCTGAAGTATTTCTGGGTTGTGACGGCCCTGATCCTGGTGCAGATACTCATGGGGGTGATCACCGCACACTATGGCGTGGAGGGACAAGCCTTTTACGGGCTGCCGCTCTCAGGATTGCTGCCCTATTCCATTTCCCGCACCTGGCATATCCAGCTGGCCATCTTCTGGATAGCTACTTCATGGCTTGCAACCGGCTTGTACCTGGCCCCGGCTGTTTCGGGAAAGGAACCCAGATTCCAGGCATTCGGAGTGAATTTCCTCTTTGTTGCACTCCTGGTTATCGTAGTCGGATCTCTCATCGGTCAATGGTTTGGCGTAATGCAACGGTTGGGCCTGGTCACCAATTTCTGGTTCGGACACCAGGGATATGAATATGTTGACCTTGGACGCTTCTGGCAATTGTTCCTGTTCGTGGGATTGATCATCTGGCTGGTTTTAATGGCACGCGGGCTCATGCCGGCGCTGAAAGCAAGGTCGGAAAACAAGTCACTGCTGACCATGTTTCTTATCTCAACCATCGCCATCGCCGCCTTTTATGGCGCCGGACTGATGTGGGGACAACAAACAAATCTTGCCATCGCCGAGTACTGGCGCTGGTGGGTTGTTCATCTCTGGGTTGAAGGATTTTTCGAAGTCTTTGCCACCGTCGCCATTGCGTTCCTTTTTGTTCGTCTTGGACTGGTGCGAATAGGCACTGCTACTGCCAGCGTTCTGATACACACCATTGTATTTTTATCCGGTGGAATCCTGGGAACATTCCATCACCTGTATTTTACAGGGACTCCCACCGTGGTACTTGCACTGGGGGCGACCTTCAGTGCGCTTGAGGTGGTTCCGCTGGTGCTGATGGGATTTGAGGGTTACGGGAATTTCAAAATATCCAGGAGCAAGAACTGGATATCCGGCTATAAATGGCCGATCTATTTCTTCCTGTCGGTAGCTTTCTGGAATTTGGTCGGCGCCGGAATTTTCGGATTCCTGATCAACCCGCCGATCGCATTGTATTACATGCAGGGGCTGAATACCACCCCGGTACATGGACATACTGCCTTGTTCGGCGTATATGGCATGCTTGGCATCGGATTGATGCTGTTTGTATTGAAAAGCATGGAGCCGGAAAAAATATGGAATGAAAAATGGGTGAAATTTGCCTTCTGGGCGATCAACATAGGATTGGCACTGATGGTATTGATCAGCGTGCTGCCTGTCGGATTGGCCCAGACCTGGGTCAGCGTAAAGACCGGGATGTGGTATGCCCGCTCGGCCGAATTCATGCAGGATCCGACCATCGCCTTTTTCCGTTGGCTCAGGGTGATCGGTGATACCATATTTGCTGCCGGCACACTCGCACTGGCCTGGTTTATTTTTGGATTAAAGGGCGGTTGGTCCGTCGTTAAAAAATAAGTTAAAATAAAAAAACTATGGAAAAAAGTATTTTCGAACACTCCAACGTGTTCCGGTTCCCCGAAAAGGTGGATTATTCATCTGAGGGAATCATAAGCAAACGTGTTATTGACCGCCCGGTCGGAACAGTGACACTATTCTCGTTTGACCAGGGGCAGCGGCTGAGCACACATTCAGCTCCCTATGATGCCATGTTGCAGGTTATTGACGGGAAAGCCGAAGTTATCATCAACGAGGTGCCGTTTATTTTATCCACCGGTGAAACCATCATCATGCCGGCGGGCATTCCCCACGCAGTGACTGCGATTGAGAAGTTTAAGATGGTATTGACCATGATTAAGGGATAAAACAAAGAAATCAAGATCTGATAAAATGAGTGAACTAATAAACAACTCCCAAAGCAGGAAGGAACTGCTCAAGCACATGATCCTTCAGCTGCACGAAGGCGTTGCACCTGAAGCAATACGTGCACGCATGATAGAACTCTTAACGAAAATTCCATATGGCGAGGTGGTCGAAGTGGAACAGGAACTCATCAGCGAAGGGCTTCCTGAATCTGAAGTTTTGCGGCTATGCGATATTCACAGCCAGGCACTTGAGGGGCGCATCGACCTCACAGGCATGAAAATAGTGGCGCCAGGGCACCCGGTCGATACCTTTAAAAGGGAAAATCGTGAACTGGAAAAGGTTTCCAGGCAACTGCATGAATTATTCGCCAACGTTGACAAGGAGTTTTCAGGGCCTGCATCAGAGAAATACCTGAATACCGTGAAGGGGCTGTTCAACAGCCTGATGGATGTCGACAAACATTATCGCCGCAAGGAAAACCTGTTATTCCCTTTCCTGGAAAAATATGGCATTACCGGTCCCCCGAAGGTTATGTGGGGGAAGCATGACGAAACCCGCGACCTGTTGAAGAATGCGATCAATGTACTGAACATGCCGGGTGATTTCAGCACCGATATGATGAAGATGAAGATGGAACTTCACCTTTTGCCTGCTGCAAAAGCCATCACCGACATGATCATGAAAGAAGAGGAGATCCTTCTGCCCATGACCCTTGATAAGCTGACAGAAACCGACTGGTATGAAATTTACCGGCAAACCAACGAAATCGGCTATTGTTTGTATGATCCGGAGGTCACCTGGAAACCGCAGGGAGTCGACATCGCTGAGGAGACGTCGGCTGAAGAGGGCAATGTCAACCTTCCAAGCGGAAAATTCACCTCCGAAGAACTTCTTTCAATATTGAACACCCTGCCGGTTGACCTCACCTTCGTGGACCGCAACGACAAGGTAAAGTACTTTTCACAGGGCAAGGAGCGCATTTTCGACCGGAACCGGGCCATCCTGGGTCGTGATGTAAGGATGTGCCATCCCCCGTCGAGCGTGCACATCGTCGACCAGATCATCGGAGACTTCAAAAGCGGGAAGGCCGACAGCGCACCATTCTGGATACAGATGGGCGGGAAGTTTATCCATATCGAGTATTTTGCGCTGCGCAATGAACAGGGAGAGTACCTGGGAACGCTGGAAATGTCGCAGGATCTTACCGAAAAAAGAAAGATCAGCGGGGACCAGCGATTGCTTTCATACCGTAAATCAGAAACGGTGCAGTCAAAGATACAGCCCGAAACACCGCAGCAAAACGACCACAGTCATCAGCACGATTCAAGTTCTCCTCAGAAAATCTCACAAATGAACAAACCACACTGGCTTGACCCAAGCCGCATAATTATAAAACTTGATGCCAGGCCACTGCTGGCCCAGGGCGTCCATCCGCTGGAACAGGTGCAACAGCAATGTGCAGCACTGAATCCCGGGGAGATATTTGAGATCATTACACCCTTCCCACCTTCTCCCATGATTGAGAAAATGACCGCAGCAGGTTTCGAAGCACATTCGGAAACTGCCAATGACGGAATGTTTCACACATATTTTCAAAAGAAATAGCGAAAATGGGGGATAGTGAAATTTCGCCATCCCCCATTATAGATTCTATGCTTCGTTTCCTTAGAAAATACCATAAGTGGTTCAGCCTGGTCGCTACTGTTTTCATCCTTTTTTTCGCAGTTTCTGGTATTATCCTGAATCACAGGGAGCTGTTATCCGGTATAAATGTAAACCGGAAACTGTTACCCGATGGTTACAGGTACAGCAACTGGAACCTGGCAGCAGTCAAAGGGGCGGTGGCTGCAGGGAGTGACAGCATTTTGATCTATGGCAACATAGGGGTGTGGCTTACCGACAGTGCTTTCAGGTCGTTTCGTGATTTTAATCCGGGTTTCCCCCGTGGAATTGATAACCGGAAAATCAATACCATGTCATGGTCTGCCGAATCGGGACTATATGCCGGCACTTTGTTCGGGCTTTACAGGTTTGATGGCAGTTCATGGGTTAAGGTGCAACTGCCTGTTGATGGAGTGCGTGTCGTAAAAGTACTCCAACATGGTGACAGTCTGCTTGTGTTGACCCGTTCGAATCTGTTTGTTGCCAGCAGCACTTCCGGATATAACCGTTTTCGGGAGATTCATGTTTCAAGAGGTGAAGATGATGACGGGAAAGTTGGTCTCTTTAAAACACTCTGGGTAATTCACAGCGGCGAGATCTATGGACTGGCAGGGAAGTTAATAGTTGATGGAGTTGGCATCATCTTCATCATTCTCTGTATCACCGGGCTGATATACTTTTTCGTACCATACCGGTTGAAAAGCCTTCAAGATGAACTCCGCCGTTCAAAACTGAAACATTTCAACAAGGCTTCACTGAAATGGCACAATGTGCTTGGATCATGCGCAATCATTATTTTGCTGCTGAATACTGCCACCGGAATATTTCTCAGGCCGCCGCTGCTCATTCCGATTGCCGGAATGCGGGTGGAAAAACTCAGGCACACTGAACTCGATGATCCCAATCCATGGTTCGACCGGTTCCGTGACTTGATTTACGACAACGTATCAAGACGCTACCTGGTTGCCACCAGTGAAGGGATTTATTATTCTGATGACCGGTTTGCAGGCGAACTTAAAAAATTCGATATTCAGCCACCGGTCAGTGTAATGGGAATCAATGTTTTTGAGAAGGCCGGGCACGGCAAGTACCTGATCGGATCCTTCAGCGGGATATTTGAATGGGAACCGCTGACCGGCCGCACCCTTGACTGTATCACCCGGACTGAATATATTGACAATGGAAATGGCGGTCCACCGTTTGGCAGCGTAAGTGTTGCAGGATCAATAAAATGCAACGACTCCACCCACATCATTTTTGATTATAGCCAAGGAGCGATGGCATTGTATGGCAAAAACATCCTGCCTCCTGTTCCAGTCTCCATTGTTGAGGCTTGTCCGATTTCACTATGGAATACCTCACTGGAAATTCATACGGGTCGGATTTTTGAACCCATTCTTGGACCGTTTTACATTCTTGTTGTTCCATTGGTTGGTTTGGCCACGCTTTTCATTCTTATCAGTGGTTTTTTCGCATGGTGGCTTGCGAAGCGTCGTAAAAAAATTGCTTTGACAAAATCCCGGGATGATTTGAATGGTAATAAAAGCTATATTTGATGTATGAAATACATTGTACTGTCATTACTTCTGTTTTTTGCTGATGGATTGTCCTGTTTTTCACAGAGTTTTCAGCTGACTGAAAGTGACAGGCTTCTTTCCAACGGTGACGATTTATTTCTTGCAGGACCTTCAGACACCCTGCAACTCATTACCTGGCTTAGTATTTCAAACCTGACCGGAGACACCCTCAACGTGTTGATGAAAAAGGAGGAGATCACCATGCCTCCTGAAGCGAGTACATCCATTTGCTGGGCCGGTTATTGTTTTGATCCATCAATCATGGTTTCAATGTTTCCATTATCCATACCCCGGGGAGAGACGGTTTCAGGTTT
>CAZPWZ010000171.1:0-5710 GCA_964590675.1 uncultured Draconibacterium sp. | reverse complement strand
TTTATTGACAGGCAAGGGCCGTGTTGGCTCTTCCAGGCTTGAAACCTATGATGGAACCATGGGTATGGTCAACAGGATCATGAAATTACTCAATACAAATATCAAATGGTCGCCTGCGTTGCAAAATGAGACCCCGGTGAATTCAATGGTAAAAGTCAATGTCCAGGTCCGAAAAGGAACGATCTCGGTTCAGCCGTAATACTGACCATCAGGCCCTGTGAGGGACATTTGATTTTCAACCCGTCAGGAGTAATTCCCGGTATATCATCCGGGAAAAAATGAAACCCGGAACCTGAAATTTCTCCGCTATTATAATTCTGGTGGTGAATGATTTTGTATCTTTGTCAATTAATTTAATCTAAATTAATTGACAACCCTTCTCGATTTAAAACAAGGCGATTCCGGACTGATTACCAAAGTCAAAGGCCGTGGTGCGTTCCGCAAACGCATTACCGAGATGGGTTTTGTCAAAGGAAAAAGAGTCACTGTTGTCAAAGCCGCCCCGCTTCAGGATCCCATCGAATACAAAATCATGGGATATCATGTTTCCCTGAGGCAAAGTGAAGCTTATCTTATTGGAATCCAATCGGATGCTGACCTGGGTTTTCCGGAAAATGCTGATCTGGGTTTTCCGGAGGATAATCCTGCTTCTTTCGATGGTTATAACGGGACCATCGAGGAGGAGTCGCTGCGGAGTGATACCGGCAACAAGGGTACGGTGATTGATATCGCGCTGGTCGAGAATCCAAATTGCGGGAAGACCACCCTGTTCAACTATGCCTCCGGGTCGCACGAGCGCGTCGGTAATTTCAGCGGAGTAACTGTTGATTCCAAGGAGGGCAAATTCAAGCATGCAGGATATACGTTCAACCTCACCGACCTGCCGGGCACCTATTCGCTTACGGCCTATTCTCCTGAAGAACTTTTTGTACGAAGACATATCATCGAAAAAATCCCGGACATCGTGGTCAATGTCGTGGATGCCTCAAACCTGGAGCGCAATCTTTACCTTACGACACAATTGATTGACATGGATATCAGGGTGGTTATCGCCCTGAACATGTATGACGAATTCGGCAACCAGGGAAATCAGCTCGATTACATGGCGCTTGGGAAATTACTCGGGATACCCATCATTCCTACGGTCAGTTCCAAAGGTGCCGGGATTTCCGATCTATTCAGCAGGCTTGTCGAAGTTTTTGAGGACCGCGATCCGGTAATGCGGCATGTACATATCAATTACGGGCAGGAGATTGAACGTTCAATCAGGAAAATCCAGGATGTGATATGGCTTGACAAAGCACTTACCGACCGCATTTCATCCAGGTATTACAGCATTAAACTGCTTGAAAAGGATAACGGCATCATCACTTCGCTTGAATCGTCCGTGCAATGTTCGTTTATCCTGAAGGCAGCTGAACAGGAAATCCAGCGGCTGGAAAACACCTTCAAGGAGGATTCCGCAACGCTGATAACCGATTCAAAATACGGATTTATCGCAGGGGCGCTTAAGGAAACACTCAAATCAGGCCATCCCGATGTTCACAAGAAGACCATAAGTGAGCGGCTTGATAAAGTTTTAACCCACAGGTTGTTTGGATTTCCTGTTTTCATTTTGTTTCTGTGGCTGATGTTCCAGTCGACCTTTTCCGTAGGTGAATATCCCCAGCAGTGGATTGACATGCTGGTATCCTGGGTAGGTGGCCAGGCAAGCATGATCCTCCCGGCGGGACCGGTTAAAGACCTGCTGGTCGACGGCATCATCAATGGCGTTGGCAGCGTCATTGTGTTCCTTCCCAACATCCTGATCCTCTTTTTCTTCATCTCCCTGATGGAGGATACCGGTTACATGGCGAGAGCAGCCTTCATCATGGACAAGCTGATGCACAAAATGGGATTGCATGGTCAGTCCTTTATCCCGTTGATCATGGGTTTTGGCTGTAATGTTCCGGCAATAATGGTCACCCGGACTTTAAAAGACCGGAACGACCGTTTGCTCACCATGCTGATAAATCCTTTCATGTCGTGCAGTGCCCGTTTGCCTGTTTACATCCTGATCGCCGGCGCCATCTTTCCTGAACATGCCGGCTCCGTTATTTTCGGGCTTTACCTAACCGGGATATTGCTTGCCGTTTTAATCTCACTGGTTTTTAAAAGAATCCTCTTTAAAAGTAAGGAGGCCCCTTTTGTCATGGAGCTACCCCCTTACCGGATGCCTACATTCCGCGTCATCATGCGCCATATGTGGGAAAAAGGAGGACAGTACCTCAGTAAGATGGGCGGTGTGATCCTGATCGCTGTGATCCTGATCTGGGCACTGGAATATTTCCCGGGCGGCAGCAATGTCAGCCATGAAGAGCGATTGCAAAGATCCTACATCGCCAAAATCGGGCATACCATTGAACCGGTTATCGCACCGCTTGGATTCGACTGGCGCATGGGGGTCAGCCTGATCACAGGCGCCGCTGCCAAAGAGGTTGTTGTGAGCACAATGGGTGTATTGTTCGGATCAGACCATGACAAGGCAAAGGGCACGCCTCAAACACTGGGAGACCGGCTTCGGGAAGCAACTCACCAGGACGGACCCAGGATGGGGCAAAAACTTTTCACGCCGCTCGTCGGGATTTCATACTTGCTGTTCATTCTCATCTATATGCCATGTGTTGCAGTGGTGGCAACGGTAAACCGCGAGTCGGGCAGCTGGAAGTGGGCCCTGTTTCTGATAGCTTATACCACAATCCTGGCCTGGCTTTTATCGTTTACCGTATTTCAGGTTGGCAGTTTAATAATTTCCTAGGATGACCATTCAATATATCATCGTCGGTTTAATTGTATTTTCAGCAGCTGCATTGACGGCAGCAAAACTTGTCCGTTTCTTCATCTTCCCGGCATCCAAATGCGATGGCTGCAGCGGATGCAAACTTCAGGAATTGAAGGCGAAGTAATTTTTCTCTGTATCTTTACCGTCTCCTAATCTTGAAATCAATGGAATTCGGTATTTGTCTTCACAGTATTATCCCCGTAAGATCGGAACCAAGACATACGGCGGAGATGGTCACGCAGGTTTTATTCGGAGAGCTTTACCGTGTGGTTGAAAAGGCGAATGAGTGGCTCATGATTCAGCTGGTATATGATAATTATGAAGGATGGATACACCAGCTGCAATCCCGGGAAATTGAAGAAAGTGAATTTCTCAGGCTGGCCGACATGGAAACACCAGTCACCATGGACCTGGTCCAGTTAATTTCATTTGAACCCGCCAGGACCATGATCCCCGTTGTCATGGGAAGTTCCCTTCCCGGCCTGGCAGATCAGCAGATCCTTATCAACAATGAGTTGTTTATTTTCGACGGCATGGTATCGGCGTCAATTGAATTTGAAAAAGTCTTCAGTCCGGGCGAAATGCTCAGGATACGGCAGCAGATCTGCGACGATGCGATGCTCTATCTTAATGCCCCGTACCTGTGGGGTGGCCGTTCTCCCTTTGGAATTGACTGTTCCGGGTTCGTCCAGATGGTTTACAAACTTAAGAAAATCAAACTGCTGCGTGATGCAAGCCAACAGGCAACCCAGGGCGAAGTAATCAGTTTGCTTGACGAAGCAGAGCCCGGTGACCTTGTTTTTTTTGATGACGATGAAGGAAAAATCACCCATGTAGGGTTACTGATTGACCGGACCAGGATCATCCATTGTTCCGGCAAGGTGCGCATCGATGCAATCGACCATCAGGGGATATACAATCATGAAATTCAGCAGTATACACACAGGCTGAGGCTGATTAAGCGGATATTGTAACGGGCTGAATGACCAGTGACAAATTTAGTTTGTACTTTCCTGTTTGGTTCGCTTTACAATTTTTGGCTGGTTAAAGACCCAGGTGAGCCTGATGCTGATGACGTTGTTGTATTGATCCCGGGTTACCGGCTGTCGCGGATAAATCAGCGGATTATCGACAACCACGGTCCGGTTGCTAACCATGGAATACTGGTACCTGATATTAGCCCACAGTTTACTCCATAAACGGATCTGCAAGTCGGCTATGACGCTGATATCGCTGTTCGACAGTCCGGTTTGATACTGATACAGCGTATCATAGAAACTATTCTGTGTCTCCTTGTAATTGATCAGCTGACCGTAAGAAAAACCCAACCCCCCGGAAATCAGTTTTTTGTCCGTAAAATGAACCAGGACGGGAATTTCAGCATAATCCTGCTGAAGTTTGAATGTCGTCGAATCATAACTGCCTTTATGATAACTGCCTTTCTGGCTGTAAAGTAATTCCATGCTCACCGACCAGTTTTTATTCTTCCCGAAAGGAACGATGATCATCGGCCCGACATTTAACCCGACTTTGTGATAGCCGAACAACTCATCTCCATCAACCTGGGTGAGGTTCATGCCCAGGCTCATTGCACCAAGTATCCGCTGGGAGTATGACTGTTGAAAGGAAAACATCATGGCAATCAGTAGCAGGAAGAATATGAGGGGTAGGGAGAGTTTCATTTGATATTAACGATTAAACATTATTATTAGTATCCTGTCCTTTCATTGTAAGCTGGATCCGTTTACGTTCCATATCCACGTCAAGTACTTCGACCTTCACTTTCTGATTCAGTTTCACGACATCATTCGGATCTTTAACAAACCGGTCGGCAAGCTGGCTGATATGAACCAGTCCATCCTGGTGAACACCCAGGTCTACAAAAATGCCAAAATTTGTGATATTGGTCACAATTCCCTGTAATTTCATCCCTTTCCGCAAATCGCTTATCGAGTGAATGTGCTTGTCAAATTCGAACATCTCAAATTGCTGCCGCGGATCACGTCCCGGTTTGGCGAGTTCCTGCATGATATCCTGCAGTGTCGGGATCCCAACGCTTTGGGTGACAAACTCTTCCAGCCTGATCTGGGACCGGAGTTCCGACTTTGCCACCAGGTCATCAACCGTGCAATTCAGTTTTTTTGCCATCTGATCAACTACCGGGTAGCTTTCGGGATGAACCGAACTGCGGTCCAGCGGATTTTTTGCATCGCGGATGCGCAGAAATCCGGCCGACTGCTCAAATGCCTTCTCTCCAAAACGGGTTACCTTCCTGAATTCCGTCCGCGATTTGAACGGACCGTTTTCGTTACGGTAACCGATGATATTCTTCGCCAGGTTTGGTCCCAGTCCCGATACGTAGGTAAGCAATTCCTCGCTGGCGGTATTGACCTCCACCCCTACCTTATTCACGCAGCTCACCACCGTATCCTCCAGGCTTTGCATCAGGGCCGTTTGATCCACATCATGCTGATACTGACCCACCCCGATCGATTTTGGTTCAATTTTGACCAGTTCGGCCAACGGATCCATGAGCCGGCGGCCAATTGAGACCGATCCGCGGACCGTTACATCATAATCGGGAAATTCCTTGCGCGCCACAGCGGAGGCAGAATACACGGATGCGCCGCTTTCATTCACTGCCAGGGCAATAACTTCCCGGTCGAAAGGGATGGCCCTGATCAGTCGTTCCGTTTCACGTCCTGCAGTTCCGTTCCCGATGGCGATGGCTTCGATTTTATAAGCATTGACAAGGCTTTTGATCTTATGAATCGCCTCCTTAACTTCATTCTGCGGAGGATGGGGATAAATGGTTTCATTGTGTACCAGTTTCCCCTGTCTGTCCATCCGCCGGGCCGAGCATCTGCCCCAAGGTGTTCTCGTGCAGGG
>CAZPWZ010000170.1:0-5713 GCA_964590675.1 uncultured Draconibacterium sp. | reverse complement strand
ATCTGCCCGATAAGATCGAAGAAAACAGGGAGGAGGAGATCCAGCTGCAGGTTGCCGGGATCAAGAAGGCGATTTTTCAACTTCCCGAAGAATACCGGGTTGTGTTATCCCTTTTTTTACTCGAAGGTTACGATCATGAAGAAATTGCCCAGATTTTAAACATCTCCAACCAGTTATCGCGGACCCGCTATTCCCGGGCACGACAGAAATTACTGGTTTTAATGAAAGAGAATAATTATATGAATGCATTTAGCTCCAATTAACCATGTCAGATATCGAAAAATTCACAAGGGAACACCACGACGAATTCGACACCTTTGAACCGGAAGCAGGTCATTTTGAAAGGTTTGAATCGCGGTTGCAACAACAACCCGTGATCCGGATCGGTCATCACCGGTCGGCCATGCTCAAGGTGGCTGCATTGATCCTTATCCTGATCAGTGTAAGTGTGTTTGCTTTCGATTTTGCCACACGGGAGATCCGCAACAGGTTTGCATCCGGAAAAACAGGATCAGAATTGCCGGTTGAAATTTGCGAAGCAGTACAATATTATGATAATCAAACGAATGCACAACTTTTAGCCCTGTCCAAACTGACCTCAGGCAATACCGAAGCGCTCAAAATAAGCGAATCGGCGATAAAGGAGATCCGTAACCTGGATGATGCTACTGCCGATTTGAAAAATAACTTGTCTGCCAGCCCGGGCAATGAACACATTCTTGATGCGATTATCCGCAACCAGCAATTAAAAGAAATCATGCTGAACAACATCATCAATCAACTTTCCCTTTATCAAAAATAGTTAAAACGCGCCGCCATGAAAACAATGTTTAAAATAATTTTTTTTACGCTCATTTTTCTTTTTCTCCTGGGAATCAAGGGAGTTAAGGCCTCTGATGAGTTCACCAAGGTTATTAAAAAGGAGTACACTGTCAACCCGGATGCACTGCTAACCATCAATAACCGTTTTGGAAAGGTTCACTGCACAAATTGGGATAAGAATTCCATTGCCATTGAAGTAACAATCTCTGTCACTGCCAAAGACCAGGAGGATGCTGCAAAACGATTCAACAGGATCGCGGTCGATTTCACCGATTCACCATCCGCGGTCAGCGCCGTTACCAGCATACAGGAAGGTAAAGGCCCGTCAAAGGGATATTTTTCCATCGACTACAAAATCTCCATGCCATTATCAATTAACCTTGACCTGACCAATAAATTCGGAGATATATACATCAATGAAATCCAGGGTAAGTGCAAAATCAATCTTGGATATGGAAACCTGGACGCAAAGAAACTCGGGAATTCTGATAATCTCCTGGATATTAAGTTCAGCAAGGCAAAGGTCAACTGGATGAAAGGAGCCGTTGTGTCGCTGAAATATTCAGACATGAAACTGGATTATGCCGGCAGTTTGCGGCTGGATTCGAAATTCTCTGACCTGGATGCAGAAAAGATCATTGCGCTCAATGTCGTTTTTGAAGGCGGTAAGCTGAATATGCAGAATTCATCAGCGGTTCAAAGTAAGTCGAAATTTTCCGATATTGATATCTCGCGTATTGAGCAAAGCCTGAACCTCGATATACAATATGGGAATTGCAATGTGGATGAGATGCCGGCAGAATTCACTTCGATCAGCATCAGGAATAAGTATGCCGATGTTTCGATCGGGTTGAGCGATCAGGCCAGGTATGCACTGGAAGCTGAACTGAAATTCTGTGAACTTGACTACCCCTCTGATAAGGCCAAATTCTCCTACCGGTCAAATACACCCACCTCCAGTACCTTCAGGGGAACAATTGGCGGGGCAGAAGCGCCCGTCAGCAAAGTAACCGTAAATAGCGAGTACGGAAATGTAAGTCTAGAATAATATGTAACCAAATTAAATTAGTACGTCCAATAATTAAATTTTTACCTATGAGAACGACCAGATTATTTTCAGTGTTTATGCTTGTCAGCCTGTTTTTGGGCATGTCGAGTTTGTTTGCCAGTTGTAATGTAATCAACGGGACACATGGTGATGGCAATGTGCTGAAGGAGACCCGTAAAGTGACCTCCTTTGATGGCATAGAAGTAGCCGGTGCCTTTGATGTGATCATCAAACAGGGGACAGTCGAAGAGGTGATTGTGGAAGCCGATGCCAACCTGCTTCCCATTATCCGTACCGATGTTGTTGGTGGAACCCTGCGGATTGACACCAAAAAACCGATACACAATGTCACAGTCATGAAAGTGTATGTTACGGTGAAAGACCTTAAAAAGATTGATGTCAGTGGTGCTGTTGATATTCATACCGATGGCCGCATCACCGTTCCGGAGCTATCCATTGATGCATCAGGCGCATCAGAATCGAAATTCGATATTGCCGTGCAGAAACTGAACCTCGGTTGCAGTGGGGCCAGCAAGATGAGTTTTGCCGGTTCAGCTACCGATGTGAATATGGACCTTTCAGGCGCATCCGATATTTTCGCGTTTGATATGCCAGCTGAAAATTATGATATTGAGATCAGTGGCGCAGGAGATGCACAGATCAATGTTACCAAACGCATTCGTGCTGAAATTTCAGGCGCCGGCAGCGTGAAATACAAGGGATCGCCAACCGAGGTTGATCAAAGTGTTTCCGGTGCAGGATCAATTAAAAAAGTCAATTAGATTTCCAGGTAAATTCAACCTGGTGTTGAAAGAAAATGGCGTCTCGCACGGGGCGCCTTTTTTTTTGCCGGTATCAACCAATCATCCGGATAAATTCAGATTCACTGATGATCGGAACACCCAGCTTTTCCGCTTTTTTCCGTTTTTCAGGGCCCATGTTCGCCCCGGCAAGAAGATAATTGGTTTTAGCAGAAATTGATCCGATGTTTTTTCCTCCATGGGCTTCAATCGTGTTTTTCAATTCGTCCCTCGAATAATTTTCAAACACACCGCTCACCACAAAGGTCAGTCCTGTTAACCTGCTGCTGAGCAAATTGATGCGTGGCTGATTCATGCTGAGTTGAATGCCCGATGCCCTCAGCCTGTCAATAAGCTCAGTGTTCCTTTGATCTGTGAACCATGCCTGGATGCTTTGAGCAATCTTTTCACCGATCTCTTCAACCTCAACAAGCTCGTTGTAACTGGCCTGCATCAGTTTTTCAACGGACATGAAATGGGCCACGAGCTTTTTGGCAACGGTCTCCCCGACAAAACGGATACCGAGGGCAAAGAGTACCCTGTCGAAGGTGACTTGTTTAGATGCTTCGATGCCGTTCAGGATGTTGATCACAGTTTTTTCACGAAAACTGATTTTTTTCTCTTTTTTGTCCCCGGCTGATTCATAGGTTTTTTCAAGTCCGATCAGGCTGTCATAAGTCAGGGAATACAGATCGGCGCAGTTATTGACCAGCTTATTGTCAAAAAGCATCCCAATTTTGCCTTCTCCCAGGCTGTCGATGTTCATGGCTTTGCGCGAAATGAAATGCTCAAGTTTTCCCTTGATCTGCGGGGGACAGCCAGAATCATTCGGGCAGTACCATGCCGATTCACCTTCGGATCTGACCAGTGTGTTACCGCACTCGGGACATTGACTGATGAATGGGAGCGGCTTGACCTCGGCAGTTCGTTGACTCAGATCGACACTGATGATTTTAGGAATGATCTCTCCGCCTTTCTCAACGAACACCATGTCGCCGAAGCGCACATCAAGGGTGCTGAAGATATCCGCATTATGCAGGGAAGCACGATTTACAACAGTCCCGGCGAGTTGAACCGGTTGGAGGTTTGCCACCGGTGTGACCGCCCCGGTCCAGCCTACCTGGAAATCGACTGATAAAAGCCTGGTGGTAACCTGTTCAGCCTTGAATTTATAGGAAATAGCCCAGCGTGGCGATTTTGCGGTATAGCCCAGCAGTTCCTGCTGCCGGAGGTCGTTCACCTTGATGACTACTCCGTCAATATCAAATGGCAGGTCATGGCGTGCGGTATCCCAGGTATTGAGATAATCAAAAATATCGTCAATGGAACTGCACTTCACCGTATATTCAGAGATTTTAAAACCCCATGATCTGGCGGCCATGAGGCCGTCGTAATGCGTGCTGAATGGCATGTTACTGCCGGGTATGTAGTAAAGAAACGCATCCAGGTTCCGCCGGCCAACCTCAGCTGAGTCCTGCATCTTCAAAGTTCCTGATGCGGCATTACGCGGGTTGGCAAAGGGCTCCTCGCCCTCTTCCTCGCGTTGTGCATTCATTTTTTCGAAGCTGGCATGCGGCAGGAAAATCTCTCCGCGAATCTCAAATTCGTCCGGATACCCGCTGCCATGAAGTTTTAGCGGTATGCTTTTAATGGTCCTGACGTTGGCGGTTACCTCGTCGCCACGGATGCCATCACCCCGCGTAACTGCCTGCACCAGGCGTCCATTCAGGTATGTGAGACCGATCGCCACACCGTCGAATTTCAGTTCGCACACATATTCAACTTCATCACCGATAGTCTTGTGGATACGCTCTTCAAAATCGCGGATCTCATCCTCCGAATAGGTATTTCCAAGTGACATCATCGGGTATTTGTGCAAAACCTGCTTAAACTCTTTTGTAATCCCGCCTCCGACATGCTGGGTAGGGGAGTCGGGTTCAGCAAATTGCGGGAATTCCTTTTCAAGCCGTATCAGCTCTTCCAACAGCATGTCGAATGCAAAATCGCTGATCGTTGGTCTCGACAGGACATAATAGCTGTGATTATGCCTGCGGATTTCATCTGCAAGCTCATCTATACGTTGCTTTGCTTCTTGAGCATCCATGTAATTTATTTTAATTCAATTCCGGCCAAACCGGATGCAATGTCAAAGCAATCGGTGTCCATGATGACCACCTTTTCGCCGCTGAAATGTTGACAAGATCCGCTCCATTTCCGAAAATGGCCGGCTGGGTAATATTGAACTGCGTGCTTGTCATCTATTTCTCGATTTTATCAGGGAAGTAAGCCCTGTTCCGGTAAATATAAATACTACGGTTCTTGTTGATCGGGTTGAGCCAATGCACCAATTGATCCAATGAACCTGGTTCGATAGTGGTTTCGTGAACAATCATGGGAAAATAGGCTCTGGTTTTGATCACCATATCCTGGATGTTTCTGCCGCCCGTGAAAAGGATGAAACGTGGTGGCTGGTTTGCCTGGTTTGAAGCCGCCAGAATCGAATCAACACTATGGTCTCCGGCAACTTCATTATATGAAACGGGCCATTGGCCGAGGTAAAACTTTGGCATCAACTCCGGATCACCATCCTTGTCAAGGACGGTGATTGCCTGGATGTTGTCATACTTCGACAGGTAGGTCATTGCTTCAACGCGGGCCTTTTTAGAATAGGTAAAGGTGAAGAAGAGCAAAAGGATGGTGTTCACCACCCAGAAAAATCCCCAGGAAATTGCGGTTAAGCGCTTCCTGGTCAGCCAGAATTTTGAATGCCCGGTAAATTCACCCCATCCCAGGGTTCCGATAGCGATAAATAACGGGATCATTGGCAGGATGAATCTTTCCTGTTTATTAGGGAAAAGGGAGTGAAAAATAAAATAGAGCAGGCAGGGAAAGAAAATAATGAAATATTTCTTCCAGTATCTGATAAATCCAAAGAAGATGAAAGCACTGACTGGAGGAACGAGCAGCGCCAGGATGGTCAGGAAATAGTTGTACCATGGCAGGGAGATGTAATCGTTCCGGTCAATGAGGTTTACCTTGAAAT
>CAZPWZ010000169.1:0-5720 GCA_964590675.1 uncultured Draconibacterium sp. | reverse complement strand
AATCGAGGGTGGAGAAAACGAAGGCCCCGCTTGCCGATACCCTTGTGAATCCGATCGCATTTCCCTGTTCATTCATCAGGATCATATTCACCTTGTCCATCATGTCGGTCGCCATCATATCTCCCAAATTTATCTGGCCGCCGGCCGAACCGGGTCCGGGGGTGAAAATGCCGGCAGGTACAAGGTTGATATTATAAGGGTTGCTGGCAGTGCCAAGGGAAATAACCGTAGCTTGTTCCCATGAGATCACGTTTCCGAAATAGGTAGGCAGATAGCCATTTGAATCAAAGGGAATGGCCATGATGTAATAGTTTCCGTCAGGTACCATGGTGAAATAGTATACTCCGTTGGAATCGACCGGGAATACATCGACAAATGGCTGGTAGTTGCCGGTCGTATCGATCGAAAAGATCATCACAAGACCAGCGGAAATCGGAAAGTTTCCTGCGAACACCTGCCCGTAAACCTGGTGGTATGTGATACTGTCCTGGATCACAATATTCTGACAATAAACACTGGTGCAATTATTTCCTGTGATGGTCAAACACACATTGTAAGTGCCGGGACCTGCATAGGTGTGAACAGGATTCTGGACATTTCCTGATGTCCCGTCCCCGAAACTCCAGAACCATGTCGCAGGATTACCGGTTGACAGATCAGTGAAACTGACCTCATAGTTCCCGGCAGCAGGATTGGTAGCATAGGAGAAATTTGCCTGGCAGCCAGGACCTGTTCCTACAACTATGGTGTGGCAGATGTAATCGATGCAAACACTGTCAGCCCCATGTATGGTCAGGCAAACATTATAAATCCCTGGAGCCGAAAATACATGTGTTGGATTTTGCAGGCTGGAGAAATTGCTTGATCCTGATCCGGGATCGCCGAAAATCCATTCCCAGCTGACAATATTCCCCACGGATTGATCGATAAAATGATAGGAGCCAGCGGGATTGAGTGAATCGCTGTAGAAACTGAAAGCTGCCTGGCAGGAGGGTGGAATACCGACAATTAATGTATCACATGTGACATCGAAACAGGAACTGTCATTACCCTGAACGGATAAGCAAACGAGGTAAATTCCTGGTTGTGCGTAAGTATGGCTGACATCCGGATTGCCTGGGAAAGTAATGGTCTGTGTTTGGCCGTCACCAAAGTTCCAGGTGAAAGTGCTGATATTGCCAGCCGACTGATTCCAGAAATGGTAGGAGTAAAGCGTGTTGGTGTCAGCGTTTGATATGAAAGCGGCCTGACAACCACCGCCGGTCGAATCCGAAACATAGATGGTTTGAGTGACCAGGTCGTAGCATGGAGTTCCGAGGGCGCCGATCGATAATGTCACATTATAATAACCAGGCTGGGCATACTGATGCAGTGGGTTTAACTGAGTAGATGTTGCACCATCTCCAAATTGCCACATGCGCGTGGTGCCGCCTCCTGCCGAGGCATCAAGGAACTGTACTTCAAGCGGCTGCCATTGCTGGCTTGTAAATCCTGCCTGGCAGGGACTGTTGAAATTACAAATCGCAAAATCTATTGCGAAACTTGTGCTCGCGGGACCAAACGTAATGACCTGCTGAATCAGGTTGTTCAGGCAATCAGTGGTCCGGACGAACATGGTTCCCTGGCTTCCAAGCGGAACCGGCACGGTATCAACATAGAATCCATTACTGCCCGTATATACTGTATTATAATAAAACCATCCGGAAGATGAATCATTTGATATCGTTACCGCATGGTTTGCAATTGGATTGCCGGTGGCCGAATCGGTGACTGTACCGGTGATGGACAGAAATCCCTGCGACATAGCGGGAAACGCCAGGATCAGGAATAAAATCGGGAGAAGTAGCTTTTTCATGGTTATGGTATTTTTAACTGTTTATAAAATTATTGATTTTTAAATTAAAGAACCTGGTTCCGGATTTTTTATACTATTATAACCCGGATGAAAGAAATGGTTGCCTGGCAATAAAATTTTTTTTTGCAAATGATCATGAACCAGCGCTTTCCATTGTTAAAACTTCAGCAAAACAGCAGCCCTGATTCCGATTGACCAGGGTTTGGCATTGTTTGCGGGTTTCTCATATACAGAATTAAAGTAGTACCTGGCGTTAGGCTCAAATTCGATATGCAGCTTCTCTGTAATCCTGAAAGCGGCATTTAGTCCGCCCAGCACCTGCCAGTTCAGGCTGACCTGTTCGGGGGCAATGTCGTTTATGGAGATGATTCGCTTTTTGCCCGGATCATAATCCTCGGATAACTGTTTTGTCGCAAGCAGGATTGACATGACGGGTCCAATCCGGATACCGACCGAAATCTTTCCGGATTGCCAGAAATCGTATCCCATAACTAATGGAACCTGCAGGTAGGTGTACCTTTTTATTACTTTTGGATAATCAAGTTTCAATAAACTGTCCCAGACATCCTGCTGCGACATGTAAAAGGTAGGCAGATATTCTTTTGTCGGATCATTCCAGGTAAAATCCATGGAATCCAGCTTGTTATATTCTCCAAGAAAATCATTGTATTCTACTGCAAGTTCATTCGTTCCTTGGCCAACAGATATGCCGGCACCAGTGCGAACGGAGAATTTTCCAAAATGAAAAGTGCCTTCGATCCCGAAATTATTGACAAATTTTGTCCCCTCAAGGGTATTGAACATCCATTCAGGGGTATAGTATATTCCAATGTCTGGGATCCAATTCTGCCGATTGATCCTCTCATGCGTTGTTTTTTTCTGGGTTCCGGCATCAGGTTTGAAATTGGATTCCTCTCTTTTTACGATCAAGGCTGAATCAGGTGCCTTGTTTGCACGATCACCTTGTACCTGGTTTGCAGGATTGCTCGTTGCCTGGATTGCAGGATTGCTCGGTGCCTTGTTTGCTTGATTACCTGTTGTCTGGCTTGTAGGAATCGTCCCGTCTGCCAACTTTTGATCAGCTTTGCTGAGAACCTCCACTTTGGAGATGTTTGAAGGATTGACGTTCGTTGCCTGCGGAGTTAAAAATGCCTGTGAAGGCGGACCCGGATCCTTGGCTTCAGGGTTCTCCTGAATTGGTTGTTGTGGATCCGGCTTGCTATCCTTTGCCGGTTGCACCGATTCTTGCGTGTCTTTTGATAGTGGCTTTGTTTGTGTCGATGTTGCCGGCTGCTGCAGGTTTTGCTGATGTTGTTTCGGTGTATGCTGCGTTTGTTGTAATTGCTTTTGTTCCTGTGTTTGTTGTGATTGCTTTTGTCCCTGCGTTTGTTGTGATTGCTTTTTTTGTTCCTGTTGTTGTTCCTGTTCCTGTTGTTGTTGTTTATTTTTTTGGCCTGGGATTTCACTTATTGAGGATCCGGTTTTTTGTCCTGCCGAAGGCATATTAATAGCCGGGGAGTCTGATGCCTGGTCAGCAATTTTGGTGAATGAATCCGTTGAAACGGTCCACAGGATAATTCCTGCCCCAACCAGGGAGATAAGGACTAAAAGAAGGGCCAGTCCCTTCCTTCCTTTTTTGACAGGAGGGGGAAGTTGCATGGCATCCCTGAGGAATGCCTTTTTGGCACCATCCGAAGGCTCCATCTTGTAATCCTCCAGATTTCCCCTGAAGAATTCGTCGATTGGATGTTTATGCTTTTTCATAGGTCGGTATTGCATTTATATTGACCAATTCATTTATTTTTTTTCTCAGTAAGGCACGGGCTTTCAACAGCTGCGACTTGGATGTATTCTCGGAGCACCCGAGAAGTTTGGCAATCTCCCGGTGCCCGTATTGTTCAAAAACATAAAGGTTGAATACGGCACGGTAACCGGCGGGAAGCTCACAGATCAGCTTCATTATTTTCTCCTGGCCGACCTGAAGGTAAATCGCCTCATGGTCAGCATCCACTTCATCCTGCACATCAATTTTATCCAGGATAGGATCGATATCCACCCAATTTTTCTCCTTTAGCCGGGCGCGTAAAAAATTGAGGGCGGTATTGATCATGATCCGCCTCATCCATGCCTCGAGGGAGCCATCTGAACGGATTTTAAATCCATCGATCTTCTGTATGATCTTTATAAACCCGTCGTGAAGGATATCTTCGGCATCGTCACGGTTGCCGCAATAACGGAAACATACACTCAGCAATGAAGGAGCATGCGAATCATATAACGCCTCAATGGCGCTGGCATCCCTCGCGATCGCTTTTTTTATAAGGTCCTCCTCCACGTGAATTCAATATCCGGTTTAATAATAACACAAGACTCTCCAAAGGTTGCCTTGAAATTCCATTTTTTTTACCTCACCGTGACAACTTTTATTTCGGCAGTTCGAAATAACGAAAAATGCAAACATAAACGCCTATCACTTGTCATTGGTCATTAGTCATTGGCCATTGGTCATTAGCCATTGGTCATTAGCCATTGGTCATTGGTCATTGGTCATTGGTCATTGGTTTCCCTGGATAAAAAAAAGAGGCTGAAGGAGATATTCCGACAGCCTCAATTTTGCAAGTGTTTGGAAGTTAATCTTTAATACGCATTTTATAGAATGAACGGTAAACAAAATAGAGTGCAATTGCAAAGAAGACCATTCCGATGTAATGTGCTACTGGCCTGAAGTGCACCGATAAGGCAATTTCCATGGCAAGCAGACCAAATAATGTGGTAAACTTGATAATCGGGTTCATGGCCACGGAGGAGGTATCTTTAAATGGATCGCCAACCGTATCGCCAACAACAGAAGCCGCATGAAGTTCAGTACCCTTTTCTTTCATGTCAACCTCAATGACTTTTTTGGCATTATCCCAGGCTCCGCCGGCATTGGCCATGAAAATTGCCTGGTATAAACCAAAGAATGCGATGGAGATCAGGTAACTTACAAAAAGGGAAACCGGCAGGGCATAGCTTAATTTTTCTGCGCCGGACATGGATTCAGTCAACCCGGTGGGAGAGGAAAGAAACGCAAAGGCCAGGGCAAATGAGAATATGGCAATAAAAATATTCAACATCCCTTTCTGTGCATAAACGGTGCATATCTGAACCACCTCTTTCGATTTGGCAGTATCCGCCTTCTTGGGTGCATTGGGATCGAGATTAATGTTGTTTTTGATGTAGGCCACTGCGCGGCTTGCACCGGTGGTTACTGCCTGGATGGAAGCCCCGCTGAACCAGTAGATCACAGCGCCTCCCAGCAGGAATCCGAGAATGGTATAGGGATTCAGCAGGTTTAATATCTGTTCCGGCTCAATTCCCAGTGATTGCTTTATAACCAGGATGAGTGAGAAGATCATGGTGGTGGCGCCGACAACAGCCGTGCCGATGAGTACCGGTTTGGCCGTTGCCTTAAAAGTATTTCCTGCACCGTCATTGGCCTCCAGGTAGTGTTTTGACTTTTCAAAATCAGGTTTGAATCCAAAGTCCTTTTCAATTTCTGCACTGATACCGGGGATTTCTTCAATAAGAGAAAGTTCGTAAATGGATTGTGCATTGTCGGTAACCGGTCCGTAACTGTCAACTGCAATAGTAACCGGTCCCATGCCGAGCATACCAAAGGCAACCAGTCCGAATGCGAAGATCGATGGGTAGATCATGAAGTTGCTCAACTCGAAAGTGCTTGCGTAATATGCAATGAACATAAGCAGGAAAAATACCATGCCCTGCCAGAAGGCGCTGAAATTACCGGCGACAAGTCCCGAAAGAATGTTCAGCGAAGCGCCACCCTCCTTCGATGCAACCACCACTTCATTGACATGGGTTG
>CAZPWZ010000168.1:0-5745 GCA_964590675.1 uncultured Draconibacterium sp. | reverse complement strand
TCCATGAAATTTATAACGACAATCCCTATGATGGCTGGGGGGCCTGCGGAATTGCGTATAATTCCGATGCATCTTCCCTAACCGAAATTACCAACAACCTGATCTACGATATCAAGGGCGGGGGGTCTGCCCCGGGTCTGGCAAGTACGAATCCTTATGGAATATTGATCAGCAACGGCGGGAACATAAAGATACTGTTTAATACCATCTCACTTACAGGTCCATATCTGTCATCCTTGCTTGATGCGTCATCGGCCTGCATCGGAATTTCACACAAGGTTGCCAATAATAGCCTGGAAATAAGGAATAATATACTTCGTAATTCCATGGAATGTAACGGCGTCCCAAATTTTTACGGGAAAGCATATGGGATCATTCTGGCTGGACAGGCCAGCGTTTTCTCCCTGATTGACAACAACGATTACCTTGTTGACGGGTACCAGGGACAGATCGGGCAACAGTTTATCCAGAACAGCGGAATTTTCGATTTCACTACCTTGCCTGACTGGCAGGTTTTTACAGGCCAGGAGTCACACTCAGAAAATATTGACCCGGTATTTATCTCTGGTTCAAACCTGGTTCCTACCTCAGCGGCACTGAATAACAAAGGATCATACATATCAACCCTGCCCGTTGATTTCTCAGGGATGTTGCGCACCAATCCTCCTGATATTGGCGCATATGAATTTGGTAATGATCCGGTGGTCAATACCTTACCGGCCAATTCGATCACAGGAGGCACTGCAGTCTTAACAGGTTCTGTAAATCCCGCTGGAAGTACGGTTTCAACATTTTTTGACTGGGGAAAAACCACCAGTTACGGTACATCAACCGCAGGAGTGCCTGGCAATGTGAGCGGATCCACAACTACCGGGTTTCAACTTTCCATTGCCGGGTTAAGTGCCTTCACAACGTATCATTACCGTGCCCGTTCCGTTACTTCAGGAGGATTGATCACCTATGGACCTGATGCAGTTTTCACAACGGAGGCCGGTTTACCCGAAACCATAACGGTCACCACAACAACCGCTATATCAAATGATACCTGTTTCAATGCTACTCAAACCATCACTGTGGCTGGAACGCCGGATACCTTCATCGTTGGTCCGACTGGCCATGTAACGATGGTTGCCGGCCACAACATCAGGTTTCTCCCGGGAACGCTTGTTCAGCCGGGAGGATACCTTTTAGGATACATCTCCACAAATGGAGAGTATTGTACAAGTCCAACAAATCCGCTTGTAAATCAAACGGTTGAGCCTGGAGATATCCTGATGTCGGAATGGGAAAAAGCAAACAACAATGGTTTCAGGATTTACCCGAATCCGGCGGCCAGTGAATTTGTACTTGAACTGATGCAACAATGCAGTAAGTGTACATCGAAAGTCGAAATATTTGGCTTGACCGGGATGAAAGTAATGTCAAAGGAGATCTCCGGAGAGCAGAAAAATATTTTCAATATTGAAAACCTGCCGCGGGGGATATACATTATCAAATTGACAACCGGGAGCAGTATCGAATCCGTTAAACTGGTTAAAATGTAATCAAAATTAAAATTATACACCCATGAAAAACAAATTTGTAACAGTTATGATTGCCTTGCTGATTGGCATCGCAGCACAAACCCAGCCGCTAACAGGTACCAAGACCATACCAGGGGACTATGCCAACCTGAAGCTTGCCATTGAAGCCCTAAACCTGAACGGTGTCGGCCCCGGAGGGATCGTTTTTAATGTAGCCGCCGATCATAAGGAGGTTTTTAGTTCTCCTGCAACAGGCCTTATTACGACCACTACCGGATCCCAGGCTAATCCAGTCACCTTCCAGAAGTCGGGGACAGGGAGTAATCCCTTGATTACAGCGGCCACAGGAGTAGGAACGATGGATGCCGTATTTTGTGTATCCGGATGCGATTATGTGACCTTCGATGGTTTTACCATCCGGGAAAATGCGGATAACTATGACGAAACAACCTGGATGGAATGGGGTTTTGCCATATTGAAGGCCTCCGCGACGGACGGTTCACAGCATATTACCATCAAGAATTGCAACATTACGCTGGAAAAATACAATCCGCGTTCTACCGGAATATATTCAAATAACCACACTGCTTCAAACGCTGCGTTGTTGCCGGTGACTGCCATTTCAGGAGCAAATTCGTACCTGAAAATTTTCGGGAACACAATCTCCAACAGCTATTTCGGGATTTACGTCAAGGGCTTTGGCGATCCGTCATCCCCCTATGCCCTTTATGACCAGAACAACGAGATCGGAAAAGATGGTCCCAATGTCATTAACAATGTAGGTGGCGGAGATTTTGAGGCATATGGCATTTATGCCATTTACCAGAATAACCTGAAGGTGGCCAATAATACCATCACCAGCACGTCGGAAGGAAGCAAGACCTTATATGGTATTAACCTGACAACGGCCATTAATGCAAGTTACGATTTGTACGGCAATACTGTTACGCTCCATTACACCTCAACCGACCCATATGGCAACGCTTATTTTTACCCGGTGTATTGTGACATGGGAGCCAGCGGTACAACGAATACAGCCAATATTTACAACAATACAGTAACGAATTGTACATTTCCGGCATCCGAAGGCTCTGCGGTTACCAGGGGCATGTATTTGCTGAACATGGGTGTGACGGCCAATGTTTATGGAAATGTGATCAGCAATAATACCATTGGTGGCGATGGCATTTCAACTGCAAATGGCGATATCCGTTACTTCTGGTGTCAGAAGGCATCAACTGTTTCCGGTCCGTTTTCTGTGCATGATAACAGTGTGACGGGCAATGTCCGGATTCAACCTTACCCGGGAGGAGGTACAACGCACTTCCTGGCAATTGCTGGCAGCGGAACTATTTTAAATGCCTATAATAACCTGGTGGATAACAATATTCTTTCCTCCCTTGGCTCAGGTTTTGGATTATATGTTTCTTTCAGCGGAGGTGTTTCGCAGGACATATATAACAATACTGTTTCCAATATTACCGAAGTGAACGGCTCGTTTTCCGCATTTTATTATGTAACTGGTTTGCTTGGTAAGTGCTACAACAATAAAATCCGGAATATCAGTGCTGCGTATAATGCGCAAAATTCCAACATCAACGGAATTTATCATGCAACCGGCACTACCGCGCCTGCTGGTTCCAGTACCTATTATTACAATAACATGATCAGTGAATTAAGTAATCCGGGCGCCGTGGCAACCCTGGGCTATGATTATAACATGATGAACGGTTTTTATGTTGAAGGAAGTGCACAAGTCAAGGGGTTTTATAACAACACAGTTTTCCTGGATGCGACAACAAGCGCCTCGACTTATGGATCTTCAGCTTTTTGTGCATTTAGCCTGACAAGTGTGGATTTGCGTAACAACATCTTCGTCAATACCAGCGCTTCGGCAGGTCCGGATGGAAAAACGGTGGCTATACGTTCCAGGAGTGCTGGATTTACAGGTTTTACATCCAATTATAATGATGTCTATGCAGGTGTTCCCGGCGCTAACAACCTGATTTTTTCCAACCCTACCGACGGAGACCAGACCCTGGCCCAATACCAGTCAAGGGTATCTCCAAATGAGGCCCAATCGGTCACAGAACTACCGCCTTTCGTAAACATTGCCACAGCCCCATATGATGTGCACCTCAAGACAAATGTACCGACATCCTGTGAATCAAGTGGAATCGCCGTCAGTTTTCCTCCGATTACCAGTGACATTGACGGAAATCCACGCTATCCCAACCCGGGATATCCGTCCAATCCATCCTATAATCCAACCGCGCCGGACCTGGGCGCCGATGAATTCGGCGGATTACCCAAAGATATGACGTCACCTTCGATTGTTTACACGCCCCTGACGGACATCAACCATGGGAATCTTCGGACACTTACCGCCACCATTTCAGACGCCAGCGGGGTGCCCATCAATGGTTTCGGTCTTCCTGTGTTATATTGGATGAAAAACAGTCTTGGGTATTCCCCCGTACAAGGTACTTTTGCCGGTAGTAATACCTATGTGTTCACCTTCGGAGCCGGTACGGTACTCAATGATGTGGTTTCCTATTATATTGTGGCGCAGGACAATGCAGCCCCTTTCCCGAATATCGGCTCATTCCCGTCACAGGGAGCGAGCGGATACTCTGCAAATCCTCCCGTATGCGCAACACCCCCTTCCAACCCATCAACCTACAAAATCATCAACGACATTTCAGGGATCAAGCATGTAGGGGTAGGGAAGGACTATACCACGCTCACGGCTGCTGCTGCCGATCTGAATGTTAAATATATGGCTGGCCCGGTGACATTCATCCTTGATGACAATACCTATCCGAATGAAACATTTCCGATCAAGTTCAATGACAGGCCGGGGAACAGTGAAATCAACTACCTGTCTATCAAACCAAATACAGGCGCTACACCTTTAATCACCGGCTCAAGTCCGGCACAGAGCATCATCACTTTTAACGGAATTGATTTTGCCACCATCGATGGTTCGAACAATGGCACCAACAGCAAAAACCTATCCATTGAAAACACTTCCAATCAGCATATTTCACACGTAATTGGAATTTCTAATCATGGCGGAACGGATCCATCAAAGTATGTTACCATAAAGAACTGCATTCTGACGGCTGAAAAATCCTATCTGTATGGCTCTTTGGGTAATGATCTTGCAACCTATCTGATCGCAATAAACGCAGGTGGAGGATTGAACGGCGGTGGATATGATAACTGCCTGATCACTGGTAATACCCTTCGCAAGGCAAGAGTCGGTATCGATATTTCTGCATCAACGGGAAATATCAACAGGAATATCACGATAACCAACAATATCATCGGTTCTTCAGATACGACCTTTTGCATCCAGAGATATGGCATAGGTGTTACAAATTCTGATAACACCCTGATCACAGCAAATGAGATCAGGGGCCCTTCAGCGGGGACCGCGGTAGTCAACTTGTTTGGAATTATTTTTTATGGAGGCAGTACCAATACAAAGATCCATCGCAATAAAATCCATGACTGGTTTTCAAACGGGACTGCATGTTCAGGGATCAGATGCAGTGCTGATAACAGTTCAACCACCACTGAAATTTTCAATAACCTGATCTATAATATCAAGTGTTTCGGTATGAACTCTGGCCCTTCAAACAACAACGCATACGGCATATTTGTGAGACAGGGGGGGAATATTAAGATGTGGCATAACACTATCTACCTGAGCGGACCCTACCTTTACGGGACAGATTCTTTTGCGCCCTCTTCCGCCTGCATCGCTACGTATGTCGCATCTTCGGAAAATCTTGATATCAGGGATAATATTCTTCGCAATTCTATGACAAATCCTGCCAACCCTGGTCCCGGTTCCGGAGTTCTTGGCAGAGCTTACGCGATCCAGCATAGCGGTACAGCTGCGTCATTCTCGGCGCTTGATTATAACGATTATTTCACTGATGGGTTTAATGGTACCGTAGCACAGACATGGGTAAATGGTGTTGGCCCCTCAGGGGAATATGTAACGCTTGCTGAATGGCAGGCCTATACCGGGAAAGATACACATTCTCTGAACCTGGATCCTTCATTTGTCTCCGAAGTTGATCCGATGAACCTGCTTCCTGCCATTATGAATATTAACAGCGTCTGCGGCCAAAAAATTCTTTAACGAGATGTTGACGGTGAAACGCGATATTCACCCCCCACGATTGATGCAATGTAATGGTAATAGAAA
>CAZPWZ010000167.1:0-5770 GCA_964590675.1 uncultured Draconibacterium sp. | reverse complement strand
ACAGCTACCAAGCACAATTTCTATCGTTATACCGATGTGGTGGAAGTGACCACCGAATCCCTGGTGGCAAATTTCTCAGCATCTTCAACCAGCCTTTGTGTGGGTACTTCCGTTGATTACACCGATATGTCATCAGGCGACCCCACCAACTGGGCATGGGTGTTCCAGGGGGGTACACCGGCTACATCCAATGTAGAGAACCCTTCCGGAATTACCTACAGCCAGTCAGGCAACTATGATGTAACACTAACTATCGACAATCCAACCGGTGAACCTGTTACGATAACGAAAACTGCCTATATCCAGGCCACCAACCTGCCTTCAGCCGATTTCCAGACGGTGACCGGTTGTCCGGGAATGCCAGTACAAATGACTGATCTGACCAACCCGAATGGAGGCACCATCACCAGCTGGAGCTGGAATTTCGGTGATCCGAATTCAGGTGCCGCCAACATCTCCTACGAACAAAACCCGGTGCATACCTTCAACGACCCGGGAACCTACAGCGTATCCCTTGAGACCAAGGTGAACGGCCTGTGCACCGATACCAAAATCAAGGAGATCGTGATCAACAGCCTGCCGGCAACAGCAGCCACCCCTGCAGGGGAAGTGAACCTCTGCAAGAATGCCGCCGGCATCATTTATACAACCGAAGGCGCCACCGGTGCAAATGAATATACCTGGCTGGTTGTTCCAGAAACTGCCGGTACAATTACCGGAAATGGCACCTCAGTCACCCTTGGCCTTACCCAGGATTTCACCGGAACCTTTGCATTGAAGGTTCAGGGTGTGAATGAATGCGGAAACGGCATCTATTCCGAAGAGTTGACTGCAACCGTCATCGATGTGCCTGCTGCACCGGTAACCCCGGCCGGCGTCGACAGCGTGAACCTGAACAAGGGCATAGTGAGCGAATTCACCATCACCGAAGTTCCGGGCGCCCTGGCCTATGTATGGTCACTTACCCCCGCTGAAGCAGGTGTTGTAACGGGTGCTGGTCTTTCGGCTACTGTAAACTGGGATAAAACCTACCGCGGCCTGGCCACCGTGAAAGTCCTGGCTTCAAACAGCTGCGGCGAAGGCCTCTCTTCGGAAGCTAAGACCGTGAACCTCTATGCCCCGGTCGGCATTTCGGAGATCGACGGCATCGGCATCGAAATATTCCCGAACCCCAGCGATGGCAAATTCAGCCTTGATATCATTTCAAACGATGTCAACAAGGTGAATATCACCATCGTAAACACCCTTGGAATCACGGTTTATGCTGCAAAGGATGTCAGATTCAACGGTAAATTCCACAAGAACCTGGATCTTTCCGGCCTCTCCAAAGGCGTTTACCACCTGAAGGTCGAAGGCAATGGTTTCTCCAATACAACCAGCCTGATCATCGGGAAATAACAATACTCAGCATTTTAATGGATGCTGCCTTTACCATAATTAAATTACGATTCCATATTTCAGAAGCCGTCCCAAAAGGGCGGCTTCTTTTTTGGGCATCACCCGGTGAACCAAATGGCAAATACCAAAACGCAACTACTTTTGTCTGCTGTGTTAAATTAAAAGCAGTCCTGTCAGGCTACAAATACCACAACGCAACTACGCCTGCTGCTCGATGGTGACGATAAATGCACCATTCATAAAGACCGCAGCAGCCTGAGGTTGCTTTTGTGGTATTTGTTGTTGTCCGGATCAAATGTTCATTCTTACTTTGCCGCAACAGCCTGATATTGATTATATGGAGAATGCCGGTTTCCTGGTCACATCAATTTTATCATATTCGACATGGTTCAAACAGGACTTCCTTTCTTGGGTTGAAAGATCCGGAAGGAAGCAACGCCCGTCTTCTGCAGGAAATATTGGAAGGCGGTTAACAGCACACCGGTGCCATAACCCACGCTGCGGGTAAAATTTATGGATGAAGCCTCTTTGAAATACCGGGTCGGGCAGGATACTTCGGCAATCTCATAACCGGCGTAAAAGATCTGGGCCATCACCTGGTTGTCGAATACAAATCCATCGGCGTTTTCATGGTAGTTGATCTTCCGGAGCACCTCCGCGGAATAGGCCCGGTAACCGGTGTGATATTCCGAGAGCTTCTGGTTCATCAGGATGTTCTGCGTCAGCGTCAGGATGCGGTTGGCGATGTATTTGTAAACAGGCATGCCTCCCCTGAGGGCTCCCTTACCCAGGATCCTTGAACCGATGACCACCGGGTACAAACCGCTGGCGATGATCTCCACCATGGCCGGGATCAGTTTTGGCGTGTACTGGTAATCGGGATGCAGCATGATCACGATATCGGCCCCCATGCTCAGGGCGGCATCGTAGCAGGTTTTCTGGTTCCGTCCATACCCCATGTTGCGGTGATGCCGGATGACCAGGCTCACAGGCAATTGCTCAGCAACAGCGTGGGTGGCATCATCCGAGGCATCGTCAACCACCACAACCGCATCAACCAGGTGAAAAGGGATCTCCGCTATGGTTTGACGAATGGTCAGTTCGGCATTGTATGCCGGCATCACCACCACTATTTTCTTGCCCTGGATCATATTTTATAGGATCATCATTTCTTGCTTTCAATTACAATTTTCTGTCCCTGGATCATGTTTTACAGTATCATCATCATTTGCTCTCAACCATTTTATTGCCTCTTGATTCATGTGGTCGCTAAAACCAGTGCGAGGATTTTAGGGATTGCACCAGCAATCCCGGGTGCGTTAGCATTGGTTTTAGCGACATGTAGGCTGCGTGTTTATTTATCGTAATGATACCGGCAACTATAAATCAATATTTCCTCGCCTATAACCTGATAAACCAGCCTATGTTCCCTATCTATTCGCCTGGACCAGTATCCTGATAAATCATATTTAAGTGCCTCGGGGCTGCCCAATCCATTGTATGGTGTCCTTTGAATATCCTTGATGAGCTCATTTATTTTTTTAAGCATCTTTCGGTCTTTAGATTGCCAAGCATTGTAGTCCTCCCAAGAATTCTGTGAAAAAGTAATTCGCTTCATTCTTCAATTAATTCTTTTTGAAAAGACTTGCCCGACTTCATTTGTTGAATGGATTCATACAAACGATCGGCATTTGCTTTTGAACTCAATAAATGAACCGTTTCAAGAATAGAATTATACTCATCAAGCGAAATAAGCACAGTTCCGTTTCCTGGTCCTCGTTTTATAATTAAGGTTTCATTATTCTTTTCTACATCATCAAGATACTGTTTCAGTTTCGTCCTGAACTCAGTGAAATTTGCTGCTCTCATAATTCAAATTTTTATAAGTTACTATTAAAGTACAAATATAAGTACTTTTAAAGTAACCTGTGCATCGAAACACTTCTTTTCTAAACATGCAGCCTAACTGACCGATAGCGTCATATTTAATTGCTTTCAACGAATTCCCTGAACTGCGCCGGGATCTCCATCCCCCGCTGCTGCATTGATTCGAAAAGCCTGCGGGCCTCCGGCTTCCGGTTCAGCTGCATGTACAACAACGACAGGTTGTTGTTGGCCTGCGGATGCAAGGGGTCCAGTTCAATTACGCGTTCAAGGCACCAGGATGCACTGTCGAGGTTGTTCTTCCTGAAATAAACCAGCGCCAGGTTGAAATAATTATCCGGGATCTGCGATATTTTATTCTCCCGCTTAAGATGAAATTCAGCCTCTTTATAGTTTCCCGTCTCAAGCTCCAGCCTGCCGATCAGGTAGTTCAGCATCTTCTCATCCGGATTCAGGCGATAGGCATTCATCAGGTGGATCTTCATCTCGGGTTTCTCCTCTTGCCTCAGCCCATACATCATACTGGCATAGGATGACGATGGATTATCTTCAACCGCATGCCCCCAAAAGGTCACAGGGTCCTTAAAATGGCCAATCCTGGTCAAAGTGATAATTGTGTACACCAGGAGGATAAAGCCCGCCAGGATGGGCTTAAAATTGGATTTAAAGACACTGGCATGAGCAGGAGATTGCCGGTTTGCCGGTAGATTGGCTTCTTCCTGCAATTTAGTGCCGAATAACCTGGTCTGACTTAGGATCAGCAAAATACCAACAATCGGAATATACAACCTGTGTTCAAAAACCTGGTCGTTCAGTGTGGGCGGTACAACCAGTACCGGCAACAGGAAAAGTATAAACCACCCCAGGCCCACAAGCGTCAGTACTTTAAAGTAGCTTTTCGACCAGAGGATCAGGCCGATTAATAGCACCAATGCCAGCACACCCCACCAGATCGTGATATGATTGATCCCGGGGAACACGGATAAGTTGAACGGAAAGAATATTTTCCCAAGATACTGAATCAATGCAGGGGTGCGTTCAAAACCATTTTGAATCAGTTCCCATAAAGTAAAATTTCTTTTCAGCAACGTGGCCTGCGACCGTGTCAGCGACCAGAGGATGACCGCCATGATCCACACTGCAATGAGCGGGATCCACCTTTTCCAGGAAGCCTTTTCTATAAAAATAATAACCGCCAGGATGATCACCGGAATGATGACGGCGGTCTCCTTGGTGAACAAAGCGATCAGCATCACGATTCCCTGGAGGAGCAACAGGTACCAGACCGGCCGGCGGACATATTTCAATGCCAGCAGGACCGAAGCCAGAAAAAAGATCATCAGCAGCATGTCGTTCCGGCCCGGGATCCATGCCACGGCCTGGGCCAATACCGGGTGAAGAGCAAAAAACAGCGACAGGATAAAGGCATCGGTTTGCTTGATCCTGACGGCTTTCAGGAAGAAAAACAACAGCACCACACAAAGTACGTGAAACACGAGATTCGAAAAATGGTATCCAGCGGCGTTTATGCCAAACAGCCTTGATTCCAGGATGAAGTCAACCAAAAAAACGGGCCGGTAGTAAATATCCTGCTCCGGGTTGAATAATCCCCGTTGAAATGACTGCACAATGTTCGCAAGGTCCTTATTATAGAACTGGTTCTCAACGATAAAAATCGTATCATCCAGCATGGTGAACCCCAATGAAAAAACCTGGATATAAACCAAAACAGGAATAAACACAAGCATCAAAACCTGGTTTGTCTGCTTTTCATACCACTTCCCGGCTTTTACAACTTGTTTCCTATCCTTCGATGCAGCTTTCAACGGTTTTTTCATTGCCTCAGTACTATCCGGCAAATATCTGAATTTTTTGAAAAGGCAAGGCGTTTTTTATCCAGTTCAAAAGCTGGCAGTATAAAAAAGTCAGTCGTCATATAAGCTGCCTCAGGCAATTGCGGTCAATAGGGTTTTGACACTGTTGGTATACTTTCGAGCAATTGCCGTAGTGGTGTTGTGAAGACTGACGGTTATAACCCGGTCAGCTTATAAGCGAAAGAGGCCGTCCTTTTGAGACGGCCTCCTTACAAGAATCAATATGAAAGCAAATACTGTTTTCTATTTGTTAACAAGCACCTTCTTAACAACCTTGTGCTCGCTATTGAAGAATACCACAGAATACATGCCGCTTGCAACCGGGCGGAGATCGATCAGGGTCTCAAACTTACCACCAACCAGTTTCACATCGCGCAGCTCGAATAACTTGCTGCCAAGCTGGTTGTAGACCATGATGCTGAAGGTATCATCAACCGGGTAGCTGATCGAAGCTGTAAATACACCGTTGTTCGGCACAGGATAGATGCTGAACGATGCGGATGAAGGCAGTTCCGGCACTCCGACGATCTCAACCCAAACTTTGTTGGAAATCGGCGATGAACATCCGTTGATGGTCACAACACACCAGTAATAACCGGTATTATTTGTAACCG